>NZ_JALGQI010000010.1:0-222275 GCF_022810385.1 Rhodococcus sp. ARC_M12
AACTTCTACAACACTCGACGTAGGCACTCCACGATCGGAATGCTCAGCCCCCACAATTACGAACAGTCACTGAACGCGCCGATTATGGCCGCGTAGCCACTGTCCACTTTTCGGGGTGAACCTCAACGAACATCGTGTCGTCACGACGGGCCAGCCCGACGGACACTGCGCGGGCCATACCCACGTGGCAGCGCGCTCGAAGAACGACGGCACCGGTGGCACCGATGACTCCGACCACGCGAACACTGCCCGACTCCAGCAGTTCCCGCCCCCGTCGAGTCACCGTTCTCTCGGGCTCGCCGAGCGCGTCGGCGATGCTCGCCCACGGCGCCCTCGGGTTGACCTGCAGTGCCGCCGTGATCCGACAACTCAACGGATCCAACGCTTCTCGACTCTGCCTCATCGACCGCACCTCCTGAAGTCGTCACTGGGCAGGGACGAGGCTGCGTCTACGTCAGAAGATCCCGCTGTACGCGTTGAGAGCGGGTTGACCGCCCAGGTGTGCGTAGAGCACATTCGATTCCTTGCCGATCTCACCCTGCTCGACCAGGTCGATGAGGCCGGCCATGGACTTACCCTCGTAGACGGGGTCGATGATGACACCTTCGAGGCGACCCGTCATCTTGATGGCCTCGATGGTGGACTCGACCGGAATGCCGTAGTAGTCACCGGCCCACCCTTCGAGGACGGTGATCTCGTCGTCGCGGAGTTCACGTCCCAGACCGATGAGCTCGGCGGTGTTCCGCGCTATCCGTTCCACCTGGTTGCGAGTTGCCTCGATCTTGGCCGACGCATCGATACCGAGGACACGGCGTGGCCGGTCCTGACCCGCGAAGCCGGCGATCATGCCCGCGTGCGTCGAGCCGGTCACACTGCACACCACGATCGTGTCGAAGAAGACCCCGAGCTGTTCCTCCTGCTTCTGTACCTCGTACGCCCAGTTGGCGAAGCCGAGACCGCCGAGCTTGTGATCGGATCCGCCTGCCGGGATCGCGTACGGTGTGCCACCCGACCGCTCGACGTCCTCGATGGCCTTCTGCCAGCTGTCCTTGAACTCGATGCCGAAGCCCGACGGGTCGAGCCGTACGTCCGCACCCATGATTCGCGACAGCAGTATGTTGCCCACCTTGTCGTTGACGGAATCGGGCCAGTCCACCCACTTCTCCTGCACCAGAACCGCTTTCAGTCCCAATTTCGCAGCCACGGCAGCGACCTGCCGCGTGTGGTTCGACTGCACGCCGCCGATGGAGACGAGAGTGTCCGCGCCCTTGGCCAATGCGTCGGGAACGATGTACTCCAGCTTGCGTGTCTTGTTGCCGCCGTAAGCCAGTCCGGCGTTGACGTCTTCTCGTTTCGCCCAGATCTTCGCGCCGCCGAGGTGAGCGCTCAACCGTTCCATCGGGTGAATCGGGCTGGGGCCGAAAGTGAGTGGATAGCGGTCGAAATCGTCGATAGGCACGGGAGTTCTCCTCGGGTCGGGGTCTGCGATATATTGCATCTTGCATGTCGCCATCTGTCAAGGCCGGACGGGGTGGGCTACGATATTTCGCATGCCGGTACCCGTCGAACTCGGAAAGCACAAGCGGTCACTGCTGCGCGAGAACGCCTACGTATCGATCCGAGACGCCATCGTCGACGGCACGTTCGCACCCGGCGAAAGACTGCGCGACTCGGAGTTGGAGCAGTGGCTCGGCGTGTCCCGCACACCCATTCGCGATGCCATCGCTCGACTGGAGCTGGCCGGTCTGGTCCATACGCGGCCCGGCCGCTCGACTGTCGTCTCGACCATCGAGCGCAAGGCGGTGTTGGACGTCCAGGCGGTGGCCGCAGCCATGCACGCGCTCGCGATGCGCACCGCCGTACCGCTCATGGACACCCCCGAGATCACCCGGATGCGCGACGCGAACAGGGAGTTCGCCGCCGCCTTCACCCGCGGCGATGTCGACGTGGCCCTGGCGAGCGACGACGCGTTCCACAACGTCGCCGTAGAGGCCGGCCAGAACCACGTGGTGGCGTCGGTGCTCGAGCAGGTCACACCCAGCCTGCGGCGGCTGGAGCGGCTACGATTCGCCTCGCTCGTCGGTCGCGATTCGATCGCACAACACGAGAGAATCATCGAATTGTGCAGTGCCGGCGACGCCGACGGAGCCGCCCTTGCCGTGCAACAGAACTGGGAATCTCTCGCGCTCTTCGTCGACCAGGACGAGTCGGGAGCACAACCCAACGCCTAGCTCACGAATCTGTAGCCCATACCCGTTTCGGTGATGAGGTGCACCGGCGCGGCCGGGTCTCGTTCGAGCTTCTGACGCAGCTGACCGAGATAGATGCGCAGGTAATGTGTTTCGCGCTCGTGCCCGGGACCCCAGACGGTCCGCAGTATCTCTTTCTGCGACACCAACTTGCCCTCGTTGCGAACCAGCAATTCGAGAACACCCCATTCGGTGCGAGTCAGATGCACGCTCGCACCATCTCGCACAACAGTTTTCGCAGCGAGATCCACGGTGAAGTCCGCGGTCTGCACTACCGGCTCGGCAACCGAGTGCGGTCCACGTCGCAAGGCGGCGCGCAACCGCGCCAACAACTCGTCCATACCGAACGGCTTGGTCACGAAGTCGTCGGCACCGGCATCGAGCGCCTCGACGGTATCGGCCGAGTCGGTACGCGCCGAGAGAACCAGGATCGGCACGTCGGTCCACCCACGCAGCCCCGCGATGACGTCGATTCCGTCGATGTCGGGCAGGCCGAGATCGAGAATCACGATGTCGGGGTGGAAGTTCGCGGCCACCCGCAGCGCCTCCCCGCCGCTCGCCGCGCTGACGACCTCGAACCCGCGGACGTTGAGATTGATTCGAAGCGCGCGCACGATCTGCGGCTCGTCGTCGACGACAAGCGCCCGCACCTTCACCTGATCGCCGCCTTCAACTCGACCGTCATCGTCAGCCCGCCGCCGACGGTGTTCGATGCCGTGACGGTACCGCCCATCGCCCGCACGAACCCGCGCACCACCGACAGCCCGAGCCCGACGCCGACGGAGTTGTCACGATCCCCGAGTCGTTGGAACGCGTCGAACATGGTCTCCTCGGTACCCTCGGTGATGCCGGGACCGTGGTCGGCGACGGAGATGATCGCCCGGTCTCCGTGTGTCGTGGCACTGACGGTGATGTCGCCGACGGGAGCGTAGCGGGCGCTGTTGTTCACCAGGTTGGCCAGCACGCGCTCGAGCAGGCCCGGGTCGGCCACTACCTCGACGTCACCCACCTCGACTCGGACCCGATCCTCGGCTCCGACCAAGGCGCCGACCAGAACGTCGTCGACGAAGACCGGGCGCAGACTCGGTTGCACCACACCGGCTTGCAATCGCGAGGAGTCGAGCAAGTTGCTCACCAGAGCCGTCAGTTGATCGGCCGATTCGTCGATGGTGGCCAGCAATTCGTCGGTGTCCTCGGGCGAGAACTGGACGTCGGTGCTGCGCAGAGACGAGGACGCCGCCTTGACTGCAGACAGCGGCGTCCGCAGATCGTGGCTGACGGCCGAGAGCAATGCTCGACGCAATGCATCGGCCTCGGCAAGCGCACTGGCGCGGCTGGCTTCCTCGGCGAGACGGCCCTGCCGAACCATGCCGGCGGCCTGGTTGGCCACAGCCGCGAGCACTCGTCGATCGTGCGCTCGAGTTCGGTCGCCGGCGAGAAGCAGCGTGAACTCACCGGTGCCGATCTCGGTGTCGGCACTGTCCTTGTCCGTGGGGGCACCGGCCCCCGTGGTGCCGACGATCGTCGCGGACTCGTTGTCCCACAGCGACACCCCATCCTGACTGTAGGTTTCGCGGGCACGCTCGAGCAGCGCCGGCAGATCGGCTCCCCGAAGGACGGATCCGGCGAAGAGAGTGAGCAACTCGGCCTCCTGTGAGGCGCGTCGAGCTTGTCGCGTCCTCCGCGCGGCGGCGTCCACCAAGGCAGCGACTGCGATGGCCACGAGCAGCAGGACGACGGCGACGACAAAATTCTCCGGCTCTGCGATCGTGAGGCTGTACAGGGGCGCGGTGAAGAAGTAGTTCAGCAGGAACCCGGCGATCAGCGCCGACAATGCAGCAGGCGCAACGCCTCCGAGCAGTGCGACACACAGAACGACCATGAAGAACAGTGCGCTTTCCCCGCTCGGACCGAAGTTCGGCCCGACGAGGTTCAGCACCGCCGCTGCCACACACGGGACGACAACCGCGGCGATCCACGCGAGAATCCGGCGTCGGCCTGCGTCGACCTGAAGTCGCCAGCGCCGCGCCCGCTCGTCGTGAGTGACCATGTGCACGTCGATCTTTCCGGAATTCTGCACCACCGCGGCACCGATGCCCTCGTCCAGAATCCGCGCGACCCGAGACCGTCTCGACGTACCGATCACCAGCTGAGTCGCATTCACCCCGCGAGCGAAATCGAGCAGCGTCGTCGGCACGTCGTCACCGACCACACTGTGCACACTGGCACCGAGCCCCGCGGCGAGCTTGCGCACCGAACCCATCTGCGGTGCCGAGACGCCCATCAGTCCGTCCCCGCGAACGATGTGCAGCACCATCAACTCTGCGCTGGACTTGGAGGCGATGCGGCTCGCGCGACGCAGCAGAGTGTCCGATTCCGGGCCACCGGTCACCGCGACGACCACCCGCTCACGCGCCTCCCAGGTGTCGGTGATCCGATTCTCGCTGCGGTACTTCACCAGTGCCGCATCGACCTGATCGGCGATCCACAGCAACGCCAACTCACGCAGCGCAGTGAGATTGCCTCGGCGGAAGTAGTTGCTCAGTGCTGCGTCCACCTTCTCGGGGGCGTAGACGTTGCCGTGCCGCAATCTACTGCGCAGCGCCTCGGGGGTGATGTCGACCAACTCGACCTGGTCGGCACCGCGAACCACGCTGTCCGGTACGGTCTCTCGCTGCGGCACCCCGGTGATCTGCTGCACCACGTCGTTCAACGATTCCAGATGTTGCACATTGAGCGTCGAAATCACACTGATGCCTGCGTTCAACAGGTCCTCGACGTCCTCCCACCGCTTACCGTGCACGCCTCCCGGTGTATTGGTGTGCGCCAATTCGTCGACGAGGACAACCTGGGGCCGCCGCGCCAGCACGGCCTCCAGATCGAGCTCCTCCGACTGCGATCCGCGATACTCGACGAGGCGGGGCGGTACCACCTCGATCCCGTCGAGCGCGGCGATCGTCCGTTCTCGGCCGTGCGTCTCGACCAGGGCAGCAACCACATCGCAGCCCCTGTCCTGACGCCGGTGCGCCTCACCGAGCATCGCGAACGTCTTGCCGACTCCCGGCGCAGCGCCCAGATAGATGCGCAGTTCACCTCGATCCGGCACGACACTTCTCCTGTCTCAGCTGCAGGGGCTGGTCAAGCCCAGCGCCACATTGAGCTCCGGCACGTTGACCGCCTTCGCCCCGAGCACACCGTACTGCGGTCCAGCGGTGTACTCGGCGACCAGAGCCTCGACGTCGCCGACACTCATACCGTTGACCTCGGCTACCCTCGGTACCTGCACCGCGGCGTACTCCGGACTGATCGCGGGGTCGACTCCCGAACCGGAGCCGGTGACCGCGTCCGGGGGAACCGCGGCGGGGTCGACGCCTTCGCGCTCGGCGATCGCAGCGCGACGCTGCTCGACGAACGACGCGAGAATCTCACTCGACGGCCCCTGGTTGGTCGGCAGCGCCGCTGCAGGATCGCCGGGAGCGAAGGCATCGTTCTCGGACACCGATCCCGTCACGCGGGTGTGGAAGTACGGATCGGGCTCTCCCGGCGCGACCTGCGGGTCGACGCCGATCAACGAGCTTCCGACGACGCAGCCCTGCAAGTCACGCAGCGGCGAACCCTCGGCGGAGTCGGTTCCGATTCGACTGATGCCCCAGACCACGGCCGGGTAGCCGATGCCCAGAATCACCGTCAGCGCCAACAACACTGCGAACCCGGCCACCAGCTGGCGAAGAAAACCCTGTACGAAACGCATGATCAGCCTATCCCTGGAATGTGTCGAACGAGGAGGTCGATGAGCCAGATGCCGACGAACGGACTGATGACACCGCCGACGCCGTACAGCAGCAGGTTGCGGCGCAGCAACGCGGCCGCCGACGCCGGGGTGTAGCGAACACCTTTGAGCGCCAACGGGATCAGTGCCACGATCACCAGCGCATTGAAGATCACCGCCGACAGGATCGCCGATTCCGGTGTCGCCAGATGCATGATGTTGAGCCCACCGAGCTGCGGATAGACGGTGGAGAACATCGCCGGCAGAATCGCGAAGTACTTCGCCAGGTCGTTCGCCAGCGAGAACGTCGTCAGTGCTCCGCGGGTGATGAGCAACTGCTTGCCGATCTCGACGATCTCGATCAGCTTGGTGGGATCGGAATCGAGGTCGACCATGTTGCCGGCTTCTTTGGCGGCAGATGTTCCGGTGTTCATCGCCACACCGACGTCGGCCTGCGCGAGAGCCGGAGCGTCGTTGGTGCCGTCACCGGTCATCGCGACCAGCCTGCCGCCCTCCTGCTCTCGCCGGATGAGCGTGAGCTTGTCCTCGGGGGTTGCCTCGGCCAGATAGTCGTCCACTCCGGCCTCGGCGGCGATCGCCTTGGCGGTGAGCGGGTTGTCGCCGGTCACCATGACCGTCCGGATTCCCATGGCGCGCAGCTGGGCGAAGCGCTCGGCAATGCCCGGCTTGACCACATCGGAGAGTTCGACGACTCCGAGAGCACGGGCAGCAGAACCGGTTTCGCGGACCGCAACCACCAGCGGTGTGCCGCCGTTCTGCGCGATGTCGTGCACGGTGGCGTCCAGATCGGCCGTGCCGCCGCCCTCACGAATCCAGCTGTACACCGAATCTGCTGCACCCTTGCGAATCTCCATACCCGGCAGGTCCAGCCCGCTCATCCGAGTCTGCGCTGTGAACGCCACGAACTCGCCGCGCTCGGATTCGCCGTCGGTCGTTGCGGATTCGAAGTCACGCTCGACCAGTTCGACGATGCTGCGTCCCTCGGGGGTGCCGTCGGCGAGCGAGGACAGGCGGGCTGCCCGCGCCAGTTCGACCGCGTCGATGCCCGTCGCCGGGTGTAGCCCGGTGGCGCGGCGATTGCCGAAGGTGATGGTTCCGGTCTTGTCCATCAGCAATGTGTCGATGTCACCTGCCGCTTCCACCGCACGCCCGGACATCGCGAGAACGTTGCGCTGAACCAGCCGGTCCATGCCCGCGATACCGATGGCCGAGAGCAGTGCGCCGATGGTGGTGGGGATCAAGCAGACCAGCAGCGCGATCAACTGGATCGGATCCTGTTGCCGGCCCGCATAGTTCGACATCGGACCGATGGCGACCACCGCGAAGAGGAACACGATCGTCAGGGACGCGAGCAGGATGTTCAGGGCGATCTCGTTCGGTGTCTTCTGCCGAGCTGCACCCTCGACGAGCGCGATCATTCGGTCCACGAACGTCTCACCCTGCGCCGCAGTGATTTTCACGACGATCTCGTCGGAGAGCACGATGGTGCCTCCGGTGACCGCGGAACGGTCACCCCCCGACTCCCGGACCACCGGTGCAGATTCACCCGTGATCGCCGATTCGTCGACGCTGGCAATGCCCTCGATGACGTCACCGTCGCCGGGGATGACCTCACCGGCCGAGACGACCACCTCGTCACCGACCTGCAACTCCGCACCGGCCACTTCGGTGATGACGAACTCCGCACCGGAGGCAATACGTCGTCGAGCAACACTGTCCTGCTTGACTTTTCGCAGGCTCGCGGCCTGCGCCTTGCCGCGCCCCTCGGCGACGGACTCGGCCAGGTTGGCGAAGAGCACAGTGAACCAGAGCCAACCGGTCACGAACCACGCGAACACGGACGGAGCGGCGATCGACAGCACCGTGGTGACGATGGAGCCGAGAAAGACGACGAACATGACGGGGTTACGAGCCAGGTGGCGCGGATCGAGTTTTCGGAATGCGCCTGGAAGCGCGGTTGCGAGAGAGAGTTTCATTGCATGGCCTCTGCTATGGGTCCGAGAGCAAGTGCGGGGAAGAAGGTGAGGGCCGCGACCAGAACGGCAGTGCCGATGAGCAGTGTGCCGAACAGCGGCCCGTCGGTGGGGAGGGTTCCGGCGCTGGGTGCGCTGCGTTTGGTCGTCGCCAGCGAGCCGGCCAGCGCCAGCACCAAGACGATCGGCAGAAAACGGCCGAGCAGCATCGCGACACCGAGCGATATCTGGAACCAGTCGCTGGTCACCGTCAGTCCGCCGAAGGCACTGCCGTTGTTGTTGGATGCCGAGGCGTAGGCGTAGAGCACCTCGGTGAAGCCGTGGATGCCGGGATTGCCCTGATAGCCGGTCGTCGATTCGAGCAGCACTGTGATGGACGTACCGACGAGAACGAGGATCGGCATCACCAGTACCGACAGCGCGGCCATCGTGATGGCGCGTCGACCCAGCTTCTTGCCGAGAAATTCCGGAGTTCGGCCGACGAGGAGTCCCCCGACGAAGACGGCGATCACGGCCAACACCAGCAATCCGTACAGGCCGGTTCCGACGCCGCCTGGTGCGATCTCCCCGAACAGCATGTTCAGCAGTACTGTCCCGCCACCGAGCGCAGACATGCTGTCGTGCGCGGAATTGACTGCACCGGTGGATGTTCCGGTGGTCGACACGGCGAACAAAGCCGACGCCGGGATACCGAAGCGGACTTCCTTGCCTTCCATCATTGCGCCCGCCGCGGTTGCGGCAACGCCGCGGGTACCGGACTCGGCGAACAGCGTCACTGCCAACATCGTGCCCCACAGCGTGGCCATCACCGCCAGCACCGTCAGGCCCTGCTTGCGGTTGCCGATCATGGTGCCGAAGGTGCGGGTGAGGGCCACCGGAATCAGCAGCAGCGAGATGATCTCGACGATGTTCGACAGCGGCGTCGGGTTCTCGAACGGATGCGCGGAATTGGCTCCGAGAATGCCGCCGCCGTTGGTGCCGATCTCCTTGATCGCTTCCTGAGAGGCAACGGGCGCAAGCGCATTGGTTACCGCCTGCCCGTCCAGGCCGGTGGAAGCGAAGCCCGTCGAAAACGACATCACCACGCCCTGGGTGAGCAGAATTACCGCCACCAGCAGCGACAGCGGCAACAGA
The DNA here is from genome assembly GCF_022810385.1 of Rhodococcus sp. ARC_M12. Classification (NCBI taxonomy): domain Bacteria; kingdom Bacillati; phylum Actinomycetota; class Actinomycetes; order Mycobacteriales; family Nocardiaceae; genus Rhodococcus; species Rhodococcus sp. ARC_M12. Next base: position 9,147 of record NZ_JALGQI010000010.1, read on the forward strand.
ATTCGTAGCGTTCCGCGGATCAGATCCACCCAGAAGTTCCCCAGTTCACCGCCGGTGGAAAACCGGACGAACCCTCTGACGACGGCGATCGCCACTGCGATACCGACTGCAGCAGAAACGAAGTTCTGCACCGCCAAACCCAGCGGCTGCGTCAGGTTCGACATGGTGGTCTCGGGCGTGTACGACTGCCAGTTGGTGTTGGTGACGAACGACGCCGCGGTGTTGAACGCCATCGCCGGGCTGACACCGGACAGGCCACCGTTGAGCGGCAACACGCCTTGGATGCGCTGCAGCAGAAAGAGAAACACCACGCTGACGACCGAGAACCCGACGACGCTGGTGGAGTATCCGACCCAGGTCTGTTCGGATTCCGGATCGACTCTCGCGATGCGATACAGAACTCGTTCGACACTCGAATCCCGAGTGCGCGTGTAGACACGGGCCATGTAGTCGCCGAGAGGCACATAGGCAGCCGCGAGCACGACTATCACCACGCCGATCTGGAGACCGGCAAGCAGAGCAGGATTCATGGCGGCGTCAGAACCTCTCCGGGTCGAGGAGAGCGACGAACAGGTACACCGCGACGAACGCGGCCACCGCGAGACAGAGCAATTCGGTCATTGCTCGATCCTGGATCCCGCTACCGACCGGAGCCGGTTTCCTTACGCTTTCTTACGCCACCGACCAGCGGTTATGACGCGATATTTACGCTAGCGCTCCTCGATATCGTCGACGCGTATCTCGACCTCTTCGCGGCCGAGGGTGATGCCCAGCAGTTCCCACACGGTCTCGATCGCAATACTCGCAAGTCGGTCGCCCGCGGCCTGCAGATCGTCGCCGTAGACCCCGATCACCGCGATGAACAGGCCGATGCAGGCATGGTCGTCGAGGTGGAGATCGATCTCGGTCGGCTGTGCGCCGTGCACGCCTGCGAGGGCACGCCGAAGCGTCGTCTTGACGATGTGGTCGCTGATCCTCAGCGAGTCGCCGGCCTCGGCTCCTGAGCCGGCAGGGAAAGCGCTGTCGATGGGCCAGGTGCGCCGGGTGGTGTTGCGTACTTTCGCGATGATGGACGAGCTGATGTCCACCCAGTTCGGTTCTTGCGGTGCATCCCGAAGTTCGGTGGCAGCACGCGCGAGAACCATATCCGGTTCTACTGGGTTCGCCATGTTGCCAACCTTTCGCTCAATGTTGCTCGTGCTCTGGTCAATTGCCCGCGCACTGCGCCCGCGGACAACGTCATGATCGCGCCGATCTCGGGGTGGGTCATGCCCTCGACCTCACGGAGAAGCCAGCAGGCCCGCTGGCGGTACGGCAGTTCGGCCAGCGCGACGCCGAGCTCGGCCATGAAACTGTCGGCCTCCACATCGGCCTCCGGATCGCTGCCTGCGCCGGTGCTCTTGCGCTCGAACACCCAATCCTCCGCAGGAGGCACGCTACGCCGTCGCCGATGATCGATGACCTTGTGCGAGACGAGCGAGAAGAGCCAGGTCCTCAACGCCGAGTCACCACGGAAGTTGTCGAGTCCCTTCCATGCCGCGACGAACGCGTCCTGCACCACCTCCTCGGCGGCACCTTGATCGGACAACATGTTGCGCGCATACCGGAACATCTCCGGGCCGTATCGCCGGACGATCTCCTCGAACGCATCGGTCTCGCCGAGCGCAGCCGCGCCGACGAGAACGCGGTCCGACGCGTCTACCCACTCCATCGGGCCCCCGTTCACTTCATCGTTGTCATCGATCACGCGAGTCTTTCGATACCGGTTTACCACCGGACGTAATCTATGACGTAGGTCACTTTACGACGACGTGCGTTTCGACCATCGAGCTACGACCAACTCCTGACACACACTGCACGACACTCAACGAAGAGAGGCATTCATGAGCTCCACGACGGACACCAAGGCAACCGTATCCGCAACAGGCGAAGGCAAGACCGACATCACCACCAAGTCGGATTCTGTGCTCGTCAGCTCGCAGGGCCGCACCACCATTGCCGACACCGTCGTCTCCAAGATCGCCGGTATCGCCACCCGTGAGGTTCAGGGAGTGCACGCCGTCGGCGGCGGAGCAAGCCGCGCGATCGGTGCCCTCCGCGAGCGCATCCCCGGTGCCCGCGTCAACCAGTCGCAGGGCGTTTCGGTCGAGGTCGGCGAGCGTCAGGCAGCGGTCGACATCGACATCGTCGCCGATTACGGTGTCTCGATCGCAGATCTCGCGGCAGGCATCCGTCGCAACGTCATCAACGCCGTAGAGCGCATGACCGGGCTTGAGGTCACCGAGGTCAACATCGTCGTCCACGACATCTTCCTCGACGACGGCTCCGAAGACGACGACACCACCACCGAGCCCGCCACCACCCGAGTGCAGTGACCGATCCGCACATGACGGAGCGTGACAGGTCCGAGGACATCGCCGACGCCGTTCTGGCGATCGACGGTGTCGTCGGGCTGCACGGCGGCATGTTCGGCGAAGCCGCTACGTACCTGCCCGGACGCCGGATCGCCGGCATCCGAATCGGGGAGGACGGAACCGAGGTTCACGTGACCCTCGAATTCGGGGTTGCGGTCCGTGAGACCGCCGATTCCGTCCGTCGCACAGTGGCGGCGATGGTCGACGGGCCCGTGCACGTCACCGTCGAGGACATTGTGCGAGTCTGACCAGGTGAACGAGCATGCAGCGCACGACCGAGCCGCCGCCTACAAGGCGGCTCGGCGCGCTGTGGCACGCGAGCACCACCCCGACATCGGTGGAGATCCGGCCCGATACATGGCCGAACTCGCCGCCGTCGACCGAAGATTCGCGGTGCTGCCCTCGACCCCTGTCAACGCAGCGAGCGCACCGACGGTGTTCCGCGCGTCCTCGATTCCGTCCCCGCTACGCACACTTCCCAAGCGGATCGCTCGCATCCGCAAACGCGTCACCAGGCGCAATTACTTCGAACTCTGAGTGGAGATCAAGACCATGACCACTGCAACCATCGGTTTGTTCGTGGGACTTCTGCTGGCCATCGCCGCAGCGGCAGGCGGCTTCACCGGCTTCCTCATCGCCATCGTTCTCGGTGGCCTCGGCTTTTTCGTCGGCCGCTACATCGACGGGGAGCTGGACCTGAACTCGATCATGCGTGGTCGCGGTCGTGACTGACACAGTGACCGACCCCGGCGAACGCGGATCGCTGGAGATCAAGCACAAGGCCGTCGAGCGGCTCGCGGTCCTCGCTGCTCGCAGCACCGACGCGGTCGCCGGGCCTCAGCCGGGACTACGCGTCCTCGGCGGGCGTGACCTGCCCAAGGCCGACGTGACGGTCAACGGCTCCCGTGTCCGCGCACAGGTCGCGGTGGCGGTCACGTGGCCCTCGCCGCTGGCGAAGGTGGCAGCCGACGTCCGAGCCGCCGTGGCACGGGATCTGTCCGAGCTGGGCATCTACACCGTCGACCGAGTCGACGTCACCGTCCAATGCGTACCCGCCGAGGCCACCCATGAAGAAGGGAGAGTGCAGTGATCGAGAAGGCAAGCAAGAAGCCGGTGGCGAACCCCACCGCAGCCGTACCCGCAATCCTGTTCGCACTCGTCCTCATCGGTGCCGGAGTGGTTCTCGGCCGCGAGGCGCTGCTGAACTGGGGTGCCATCGACGGCCCCGAGTGGGTCGGCCCCGCCGCCACACATCTCGACGGTCTGACTGCTCAGCAGTGGATGCTGCCCGGAGGTATCGCGGCAGTCGTCGTCGGATTCATCCTGGTGCTGACTGCGATTCGTCCCCGCAGACGCACCCACCGCGCCCTCACCGAGCACGACGTCTGGCTTCGCAAGGGTGACCTCGCCGCTGTTGCGCGCGCCGTCGCCCTCGACAGTGCCGGAGTCGACTCCGCGACCGCCAAGGCCGGCAACAAGAAGGTCGCCGTGTCGGTGTCCACCGTGGCCGGCTCCGATACTTCGGAGTTGAAGTCTGCGGTCGTGGCCTCTGTGAACGACGCTCTCCGCCCACTCGCGTCGGCGCCGAAGGTCCGCGCTCGAGTGCGAACGACAGGACAAGCCTCATGAAGCGCGCAACTGCATCCGTCGACCGCACCAGCACAGCCGTTGTCGGCCTCGCCCTGATCGCCCTCGGCGGAGGAGCAGTCGCGTGGGAGCGCGGCGAGTTCCCCGGCCGCGAACGTCTCGACGCAGCGTTCGTCGACACCGCCATCGACGCAGGCTGGTGGCCCTGGGCTCTCGGCGCGGCCGCCATCGTTCTCGTTCTGCTCGGCCTGTGGTGGCTTCTCGCACACCTGCCGCGTCGGTCCGTCGGCACCGTCGCCTTCGCGTCCGTCCCGGATGCGGATGCCGATGTCGACGGCCGGCTCAGTGTCGATCTGGGAACGGCTGCTCGAAGCGCCGCCAAGTCACTGGCCGCCCACGACGGTGTGGTGTCGGCTACCGGCCGTTCGGTGTCCGACCGCGGGCAGCGAGTGGTCGAGATCACCGCAACCCTCGATCCGTCGGTGACATCCCTGGACAAGGTTGCGGGCGCGGCAGCACAGACGCGCGACGATGTGGTGACCTCCCTCGACGGGACGCCGGCAGCCGTCCGAATCCTGCTGCAGTGCGGCAAGTCTCGAAAGCAAGCCGGCCGCGTCAGCTGAACCTCAGAGGAACTCGATCTCCCCGATCAACCCGTGATGGTCCGATCCGGGGAGATCGATTCGCTCCAGCGAGCGAGCATGACCGGTGTTGCTGAGGATGTGATCGATTCCGACGACGGCGGGGGTTCCCTTGTCCGTGGGATACGTGGGGATCAGGCCCTTCCCCAATTGCGCTGCAGCGTCGGAGTATCCGGCATCGAGCAGGTTGCGGAACTTCTTGTGCGAATACGTCGTGTTGAAGTCGCCACTGACGATCACCGGCCCGCTCCCCGACGCTGCTTCCAAATCGTTTCGGAGAGTGTCCAATTCGGCGGTCCAGACGTCGGCCGGGGTGATGTAGGCGGGACCGGGATGCACCGCAAGTAACGTAACCGGCTCGGAGCCGGGAACCTCGACCTCGGTGGCGAGATTCACCGGTCCGTAACCGTCGAGTTCGCGATTGCCGGAAATCGGGAAACGGCTGTAGATGCCGGCTCCGCCGCCGCCGGACACGTGCGGCTGAAGATAGCTGTAGGGGAAGAGTTCTTCCATGCCGGCGTCGCGGAGGCCGACCACCGACGCGTCGGTCAGTTCCTGGATCGTGACGATATCGACGGCGCTCGCGCGGGCCTGCCCGACCACGACCGTCGGATCGGCCAGCCCGATCATCAGATTCGCCTGCATCACCCGCAGTCGCACTCCCTCGTCGCCCGACGCATCCTCGGGTGCCGCGTCCGCCACATAGAGCGGTGCGTAGGCCAACGCACCGGCCACCAGCACCAGTGCGGACACTCCCGCCAGAATCCAGCGCCGACCGATCAGCGCCACGAGGGTGCCGACCACAACGGCGACGAACATCAACGGGACGAACGATGCGAGCGCGATCAGAACATTGATCCGGGTGTCGGTGTAGTAGACGACCATCGCCGCAACTCCGATGACGATGCCCAGGATGGCGATCGAGCCGGTGAGTATCCGTATCCAGGTTCGCTGCATCGGTCCGAGGGTAGCTACGCCCGAACGCCGATGATCACGGCTCTGATGGTTGTCCAGGTCAGCGACAGCAACCCCCGCACCGCGGAGAGCGAGAACGCTGTGGACCACACCGTTCGCGTCGACGGTTCGCCGACCGGCCGTCCCGCGAATCGATCGGCGAGCCAGTCCAATGTCAGCGGCGCACTGAGCGGGTGCAGCGACAGGTGCTCACTCAGCCGATCCCGTAGATAGGTCACGTGGGCACCGGCCTCGATGTACCGATCCACCTGCCCGTCCACGTCGTCGACGGCGATGATCTGATCGTGCACCGACTGAACGACCAGCAGCGGTGCCGTCGGAGCGGTTCGACCCGGCTGAATGTCCTGGAACACCTGCACGATCTCGGGCAGAGCCAGCAGATCGGCCAACGGCACTTCGATGTAGCGATCCAGGTCGTGCCGCGCGAGGCGGGTGACAGCGCGGACGGTGGTCATGTGCTCGACGGAATCGAGAATGCGCATCCCGTCCTCGTTGACGTACTGCCGGATGACCCGGTCCAGCTCTGGATAGGTGCGCCGCAGACCCGCCACCACCAGCGTCGGCAGCGCCGAATGGAACGTCGCATTCAGCCTGGTGAACGCCGAGCCGGGATCTCCGACGGGCGAGCCGAGGGCAGCACCGACCAACTCGATCTCCGGCGCATATTCCGGTGCCATTTCCGCCGCCCAGGACGTCGCGAGCCCGCCGCCCGAGTAGCCCCACAGCGCGACCGGCGTGCTCGAATGCAGGTCCAGCGGCTCGAACGACAGCGCCGCGCGAACCGCGTCGAGCGTGCAGAATCCGGGTTCCTGCGGCGAACCCCAGTGTCCGTCGGGGCCCTCGTGATCCGGGATGGAGATGGTCCACCCTCGGCGCAGGGCATGCAGTACCAGCAGGAACTCGAACTGCGGAACCGCACCGAACGCCCGCGCGCCACGCCGAAGCGCATAGGACGGGAAACACGAGGACGCGACGCCGTCGATCGCACACTGATACGACAGCAGGACCGGCTCGGCGTTGTACGGGCGCAGCACCGTGGTCACACTGGCCTGCGGAAGACCACCGAGATCAGCGGTGCGATACAGCAGCTGCCACGCGTCGACCCGCTGGCGGATGCGGCCGAACATGGCGACCTCGACCGGCCGCACCTTGAGAATCGTCCCGGGCAGAGCTGCTTCGTACCCCTCGGGCGCGGCGTAGAAGGGGTCGTCCTCAGGCCTGGTCGCATCGGTCCGGCTCGGTGCTCGTTCCACCGGCCAGGGCCGTTCGTCCTCCAACGATCTGTCGACGCTCATGTCCCACCGCTTCTTGTCCGAGTCTCGCCGTCACACTAACTTGCCCTCGAGGACCCCATTTCATGCAGCCTGCTGCCAATTCGTGATCAGGACATCGGTCGCGTAGCTCAGGTCGAGACCTTCCCCACCCCAATTCGGCACGATGGCGTCGGGCGCGATGTCGCCGTACCGTCGCTTGATCTCGTCGGCGTCTCCGGACACCGCGGGAGCGTGGATGATCTCGGTTCCCGAGGGATGGCGGAACGAGAAGCGTTGATCACCACGGGCTTCGATGAAGAAGTACCCGTCGTGCAACGCTCGATGATGCTCGCCGCACAGCAGGACCAGGTTGTCGAGTGACGTCGCACCTCCCCGTGAGCGGTAGGTGACGTGGTGCGCATGCATGAAGCGGGTCCGGCCGCACCCCGGCACCGCGCAGCATCGGTCTCGAATGATCAACTGACGCATCTGCGTTCGGCTCGGTGCTTTCGCGGTCGAACTCCACCGCACCGTTTTTCCGAGTCGGCCGTGGCCGACAGTCCGCATGACCGCAGAACACAGCACCTGAGCCAACGTCTCGTCGTCCAACCCCGGACCGTCGTCGAAATGGGCATGATCGCAACCCGCTACGTCGCTGCCGCCGATGTGGACCAACACTTCCGCTGCCGGTGACACAACCGGCGAATCCAGCGCAGCGCAGACCATCTCGGCCATCGCGATCATCGCCGGCACCGGGTCGGGCGGTGCCGGCGCCGCCCGATCACCCTGTGATTCGCTCTCTGTTCGAGTGCGCTCGTACTCCGCTCTGGTCAACGCAGCCAGGAATCGCTTGCCGTCCTCGGGGCGAAACCGCGCCGTGACCAGCAGCGAGCCGTCCTCCTCGTCCCAGCGCCACCGCCCGACGCACGGATCGAGGTCGACGCCGTTGCCCCTGGTCGGACGCATCGCCTTCTTCAGGCCGCGACAGAGCCGTTCGATATGCGCGGCGGGTGCATCCAGCGCTTTCTGCAGCAGCGATGCCTCGTTCTCGGCCGTGGCCACCCGGGTCATCGCTCGTACCTTGGAGTACGAGATCGTGCCGCTCAGGTACGCCGAGGTGATCAGCGGCAGTTCTCGCATCGCTTTGGCCACCCGCACCTGCTCACGGGCCGTGTGCAGATCGACTCCCGCACGCCAGGACAACCAATGCGCACAGGACCGCACTTCCCAGGCCGCCCATCCGCGTCGAGCATCGAACTCACCCACCAGAATCAGATACTGCGCCGACGCCGCAGCGATCTGCCCTGCCAGAGCGCAGATTTCGGTCTCGATTTCTTTCATGTCGATCCGCCCCGCCTCGGATCGCGCCTCGGTCATGTCGATCATGAACGCCCCCATTCATCGAATGCATGTTCGACGAACAGTAGAACGAGGCACCGACAACAACTTCTCGACGAGCGTCCGGTACGTCCCCGCGGGGACGTATCGGCTTGCTTTCTCGCTGTTCGGCCCGATACTGACACCGAATGCTTGTTCCGAGCGAGCGAAGGGCGGTAGGCGCACGTGAGCGACGACCCACCGGTACCCGAGCAGGCCACGAGACATCCGGCACTGCCTGGGCAGCGAATGCCCTACATGGCCGACGCACGCAACCCGCTCGCGCGCTTCCGCAGTCCGCTGCGCGGCACGTGGTTGACGTCATTGTTCGGTGCGGTACTCCTGGTGGCGCTGCCGATCATCATCGTGACGGGTCTGCTCTCGTACAGCGCGTACGGCCCGCAGTTCGGCCAGGCCAGGCCCGGTGCCGTGGGGTGGCTACGGTTGCCCTTCTTCGACTGGCCGACGAACCCTGCCTGGCTCTACCAACTCACGCAGGGCCTGCACGTCGGGCTCGGCCTGATCATCGTGCCGCTCGTCATCGCGAAACTCTGGTCGGTGATGCCCAAGCTCGTCGAACTACCGCCGGTGCGGTCACCCGCGCATGCGCTCGAACGTCTGTCTCTGCTGGCTCTCGTGGGCGGCCTGCTCTTCGAGATCGTCACCGGTGTTCTCAACATCCAGTACGACTACGTGTTCGGCTTCGATTTCTACGCCGCTCACTACTTCGGTGCCTGGGTGTTCATCTCCGGATTTCTCGTTCACCTCGGCCTCAAGGTTCCGCTGATGTGGCGCACCCTGAGATCCGAATCCCTGATGGACGTGTTGCGCGCCAGGAACGAAGCTCCGGACAAGCAGAACGACGACAACCCTCCGGCGACCATGAATCGCCGCGGTGCCATCGGATTGGTGGCTGCCGGAATGGGTTTCGTTGCCGTGTTGACAGTCGGCCAGACGCTCGGCGGAGTGCTGCGCAAGGCTGCCATTCTGCTACCCCGCGGGCGCTCCAACGGCGACGGCCCCAACGACTTTCAGATCAACCGAACGGCGGAAGCGGCAGGAATCACCGAGGCGCAGACCGGTGCCGACTGGCAACTGACGATCAGCAGTGCAGCCGACGACGCCGTCCCGATCGTATTGTCCCGAGGCAGGCTGCTGTCGATGACGCAGCGAACTGCAAAACTTCCGATTGCGTGCGTCGAAGGATGGTCCACGACGCAGACCTGGACCGGCGTCCCGTTGGCCGAACTCGCCGCACTGGCGGGTGTGCCCGCACCGCGGTCGGCCGAGGTGAGCTCGCTCGAGCAGAACGGAGCGTTCACCCGTGCGGTGCTGCAGGGAAATCAAGCGGCGCACCCGAACTCGTTGCTGGCTCTGAAAGTCAACGGCGTCGATCTCTCGCTCGATCACGGCTATCCCGCACGCGTGATCGTGCCTGCTCTTCCGGGCGTCCACAACACCAAATGGGTTGCTCGTATCGTGTTCCGCTCGTGACGAACAGGGGCCGAACCCGGCGGCGGGAGAGTCGGCTTGCCAGGGACCTCCACTTTCGTAAAGAGTGAGGCAGGTCACTGAGCAGACGCCGGCCCGCGAGGAGAACCGATGACGGAAACCACTGCACCGCCCCCGAAATGGAAGGTGGTCGGCCCTGGACTGGTGGTCGCCGCAACCGGCATCGGCGCCGCCGACCTCGTCGCGACACTGGTCGCCGGGTCACGATACGGCTACGCACTGCTGTGGGTGATCATCGTCGGTGTCGTCATGAAAGTCGTTCTGGTGGAAGGTGCCGGCCGCTACACGCTGGCGTCGGGCAACACGATCTTCCAGGGCTGGCGTTCGCTGGGTAGGTGGACGACGGTGTATTTCGCGCCCTACATCGTGATCTGGGGATTCGTGTACGGCGCTGCGGCGATGTCGTCGAGTGCGCTGCCGATCGTCGCACTGTTCCCCGCACTGGATCTCAAGGTCGTCGCCATCGCATCCGGACTCCTCGGGTTCGCATTGATCTCGCTCGGTAGCTACGGGTTCTTCGAGAAGATCATCACCGTCTTCGTCGGCATCATGTTCGTCACGGTCATCGGCGCTGCGGTAGTGGCTGTTCCGAACGTTCCCGCGATCGTCAAGGGCATCGTTCCCACCATTCCCGACGGCTCGATCGTGTACGTCCTCGGCCTCGCCGGTGGCGTCGGTGGCACCATCACGCTCGCCGCATACGGCTACTGGCTGCGCGAGAAAGGCTGGATCACACCGAAATTCATGCGCGTCATGCGCATCGACAATTCGATGGCGTACGTCATCTCGGGCATTTTCGTCCTCGCGATGCTCATCGTCGGTGCCGAACTGCTGTACTCGTCGCAGATCGCGATCTCCACCGGCGATCAGGGCTTGGTTCAGCTCTCCGACGTGCTGGCCGAGCGCTACGGCACGGTGTTCGGCTACGTGTTCCTCATCGGATTCTGGTCGGCGTCGTTCTCGTCGCTGATCGGGGTGTGGAACGGCGTGAGCCTGATGTTCGCGGACTTCGTCGGTAATCTGAAGGGGCTCGAACAGGGCGATTCGGACACGCGCGTGGGCGGCAAGTACTTCCGCTGGTACGTCGCGTGGCTGACGTTTCCGCCCATGGCGCTGCTGTGGCTCGACCAACCGATCGGGCTAGTACTGACGTACGGCGTACTCGGGGCGGTGTTCATGCCGTTCCTGGCAGTCACGTTGTTGATTCTGCTCAACAGTGATCGCGTGCCGACGCAATGGCGCAACGGCTGGTTCACCAACCTCACGCTGGGTGTCTGTGCATTCCTGTTCGCGTGGCTCGCCGTCGACCAGGTGTTGGATGCCCTCGACAAGTACGTGTACTAGTCGGCGGCTTCCAATCGGGCCCGCAATGTCGACTCCGTGTGCTTGATCGCCTGACCCACAACCGGTTCCACTACCGCGCCGAGCACCTTGCCTGCGATTCCGCCCGGCAGGCTGTAGCGGAACACCACATCCAGACGGGTACCGCCGTCTGCCGTATCGGAGAACGACCACGTGGACGAGTTGGACAGGCCCTCGACCGATTCGAGCGTGAGCTTCTCGTTGTGGACCCATTCGGTCACGTGCACGACGGAGGTGAGGGCCTTCGGACCGATCTGCATCGTCGCGTCGTACCGGGCACCGAGGCCTGAGGTGACCTCGCTCGTCGGCTCGAACCGGGTGATGCCGAACATCCACTGCGGGACGTTTCTGAAGTCGTCCATATAGGCGAACGCCGCGTCACGGCTGGTCGACGCAACGGCCGAACGATTGATTTCACGCACTCGTGCACCTTAGTACACGCTACGAGGTGTTACGTATACTTTTGCGCGTCGTTCTGTCTGCGCACGTATCCCAACCGCATGTCCACGACGTTGACCAGTGCCGAACCACGGACGTATCGCTGCAGGTTGTCCTCGAACAACGCCCACAGACGGTCGGCGAAGTCATCGGCGTCGCCCGCCAGATGCGCAGTCAGGATGACGTTGTCCATGCCCCACAGCGGGCTCGTGTCCGGCAGCGGCTCGACCTCGAACACGTCCAACACTGCCCACCCGATACCTCCGGACGTCAGGGCGTCGCACAGGGCTCGTTCGTCGACGACGGGCCCGCGAGCGATGTTGACCAGCCCCGAATCGGGACGCATGGCCGCGAGCACCTCGCCGTCGACGAGAGCGCGGGTGGCATCGGTCAACGGTGCCGCCAGCACGATCACGTCGTAGTCGCCCGCATACGTGGGTAGTTGCCGAACATTGCGGATTCGCGTGAACTCCGTGTCACCGGACCGCTCGGACGTTGCCGCGGCATCCACGCGCATTCCGAGGGCACCGAGCACTCGGCCGATCTCGCGCCCGATGGAACCGGGTCCGACAACGAGAGCGGAGCGACCGCGAATCCCGTTGGTGATTCTGTGCTCCCAGACTCGCTCGCGTTGTCGAGCAAGCGCTTGTGGCAGTTTCTTGACCGACGCCAGAATGCCGGCGGCGACGTACTCGGCGATCGCGCGGTCGAGGATTCCACCGGAGTTCGTCAGCGTCCACGACCCCTCGCGCAGAACCGGATCGAGCAGTCGATCGACGCCGGCACTCGACGAGTGGATCCACCGAAGATTCTCGGCCTTCGGCCATACGGCCCGCAGATCGGCGGTCTCGAACGTCCGGAACAGCAGCACCTCGGCCCACGGCACCGCGTCGGCGAGTTCGGCCATCGTGCACCTCCGAAACTCGGCACCGTCGATCGCGGGGAAGGACCTCCGGTCCGAATCGTTCTCGACCACAAGCACGTTCACCACAGGACTCGCCACCTCCGTACGATGGCACCGTGCTCACCGTAGAACTCGCATCTGCCGCCGACGCGGCAACGATACTCGGCCTCCGGCACGCTGCCGAGGACTGGCTGTTCGCTCGTGGAATCGATCAGTGGACGCCACGCGAGGTGCCCCTCACCACGGTCGCTGCGCAGATCGAGGCAGGAGAGTTCCACGTCGCTCGACGCGAGCCCGGTGCCCCGATAGTCGGGGCTCTGCGGTTGATCTGGGCCGATCCCGCAATCTGGCCCGAAGAGGATGGGCACGCCGGGTACGTGCACGGGGTGGTGATCAACAGAAGCGAGTCAGGAATGGGACTGGGCGCGTCGTTGCTCGAGTGGGCATTGCGGCGAAGCCGGCAGGAAGGGCGATCGCTACTGCGTCTGGACTGTGCCGAGACCAATACCGAACTGCGCAACTACTACCTGCGGCAGGGCTTCCGCTACGTCGGCCGCCGCGAGTTCGCCGACGGCAGTTCGTGGTTCAGCGTGGCACTGTTCGAGAGGCCGACCGATCGGTAGCCTGTCATCCATGAACGAGAACCGGGATCGAATGCTGCGCGGCGAGTTGTACCGAGAGAGTGATCCCGAGTTGGTGGCGTCTCGGGTGGCATGCGGCAAGCTACTGGACCGATTCAACGCGACCGAGGCGGACGACAACGACCGAAGGCGCGAGATTCTCGGCGAGTTGCTCGGATCCATCGGATCGGACTCGTCGATCATGCCCAGATTCCAATGCGACTACGGCACTTACATTTCCATCGGATCGAATACGTTTCTCAACTACGACGCAATCCTGTTGGACTGCGCGCCGATCACCATCGGTGACGACGTATCGATCGGGCCACGGGCGCAACTGCTGACGGCGCTGCACCCCATGGAGGATCACGAGGCGCGCCGAACACGCTGGGAGAGCGCTCTTCCCATCACCATAGGAAACAACGTGTGGTTGGGTGGCGGGGTCATCGTCTGTCCGGGAGTCACCATCGGCGAGAACTCGGTGATCGGAGCCGGAAGTGTCGTCACCCGCGACGTGCCGTCGCACACCTTCGCGGCCGGCAACCCGTGTCGGGCCATTCGCGCTCTACCGTGAGATCACCTCGTGCAGGATCTTGTCGGAGTCACGGACCAACGTGTCGACGGCCACCCGCGCACCCCACCACATCCCCAGCCACCCGACGGCCGCGGCCACGGGAACGGACAGATACGCGAAGGCACCGGGGAGGAGTAGTGCCAGTAGCAGAGCGGGCAGTACCGACACCGCGAGTACAACTATTGCCAGCATGAGCAGGGCGAACGAACCTCCGTTGAACGACCCTCGTGTGTTGAGAGAAAAGGCCTTGGTCGGTTCGGGAACCGGATAGGCGGCACGGACGGAGACCATGACGATGAGGCCGGCGCTGACCCCGAGCATCGACAGCGTGACCGAGATGGGGATTGCCAATCGGTCGAGTCCGAGGTCACCGAATACGCGGACGACCGCCGTGGGCACGATCGCGAAGGGTGCAGCCACGATCAGCCAGGCGAGCTGCCGGCCACGAACGTCGTCGCGCAGAGCTTGCGGAATCATCACCAGGTGCCACATCGAACCGCCGTCGAGGCCGTACAGATTCGATCCCGCGCCCATCGCCATGAAGATCACGATCCACGCGCCCCATGCTGCACTGAACGGAATCGAGTCGGTCACCAACGGACCGACACCTCCGAGCACCGCGAAGATGAGGACCGACAGCAGCTGACTTCGACGACGCATATCGCCGCGCCACAGGGACAGCTCTCGCATCACCACCGCACCGATCCGCGATGCCCGCCAGCCGGTATCGCCGTTACGACCCCCTGCCTCCACCTGCTTCCGCGACGCGCCGTACGAGGCGGACACCCGTCCCTCGAAGAGCCGCAGCACAAGTCGCTGCCACGACCACACCACTACACCGTCGAGCAGCAACAGTCCCGCCACTGCGCCGATCGCCAGGAGCCAGTTCCCGTCCAGCGCAGCATCCACACCGGTGATTCCCCAGCTGAACGGAATCGAATGTGCCAGAGTCAGAGGCCAAGTCACTTCACCCGATAGCACCCGCGAGAAGTTCTGGGTGATGGGGAACTGCAGGAAGTACAGTCCGCCGAACACCGCACCGAACGCCAGCAGAGCGAACTCTCGACTACGTCGACTCTTCAGTAGCTGAGACATCGCCACGGTGACCACTCTGGACAGTGACACGAAGAGCACCACGGTCGCGGGCCAAGCCACCAGAGCGACCGGAAGTGCTGCGAAGGAACGGGACACGGCATAGATCGGGATCGACGCAGTTGCAATCGCCGTCAACGGCACCACCATGCCGAACGCCGACGTGCCCAACAACGCACGAGCCAGGCGTGCGGGTTCGACCGACAGCATCTGGAAGTGGCGGGGCTGGATGTTGTCGTCGGAGATTCCCGAGAGCACCGGGAACAGCACCCAGCTCAGGCCGATCAGGGTCAGCCCGAGGCTCGCGGTGCCGCCGACCAACACCTGCGAGTCTCCACTGCGCGCAGACAACACACATGCCACGACCGCGAATACCAGTCCCAGCAACCCGAACACGGCTTTCACCACTGCTTGCCCGCCCTTGAACTGCCTGCGGTAGAGCGTGATTCGCATCTGCAGGACGGTTCGGCCGAGGGACGTCACGAGCGCATCCAGGACAGGCCGTCGGGGTTCTGCTCGCGAGTACCCACCAGGCGAACGAAGGCGTCGTCCAGGCTTCCCCCCGCACGGACCTCGTCCACCGTTCCCGCGGCCACGACGCGGCCGCCGGTGATGACGCCGACGTGGGTGCAGAGCTGCTCGACGAGGGCCATCACGTGGCTCGACAGAATCACCGAGCCGCCGGACCGGACGAATTGGATCAGAATGTTGCGAATGGTGGTGGAGGAGATGGGGTCGACCGCCTCGAACGGTTCGTCCAACACCAGCAGCCGTGGACCGTGCAGCAATGCCGAGGCCAGTCCGATCTTCTTGGTCATGCCCGCGGAGTAGTCGGCGATGACGGTTCCCCCGGCATCCGCCAGATCCAGCGCGTCCAGCAACTCGTCTCGACGCTGTGCGATCACGTCCTCCGGCATCGCGCGCAGTCGTCCGAAGTACGTCAGCAGCTCGTGGCCGGTGAACTGCGAGGGCAGAGCGAGCCCGTCGGGAAGCACGCCCAACAGTTCTTTTGCGGCGATGGGATCGGCCCAGACATCTCGTCCGAACACGAGACTTCGGCCGTACTGTGGCCTGAGCAGACCGACCGCCATGGACAGGCATGTCGTCTTACCTGCGCCGTTCGGGCCGACGAGGCCGAACATCGATCCGGGTGGAACCATCAGCGAGAGGTCGTCGACGGCAACCTTGGGGCCGAAGGCCATACACAGGTGCTCGATCAGCAGGGCGGCAGAGTTCGTTTGCACGGGTAACAGACTAACCGGTATGGGCTGATTCGTCATGCGGTACGAACCGACTGCACCGGTACCATTCCGGACATGAATCGCACCGCAGTGGTCACCGGAGCTTCGTCGGGTATCGGACGCGCGGTCGCGCAGGCGCTCGTCGCCCGGGGCTATCGAGTGATCGGCACGTCCCGCAATCCGGCATCGATGACCGACGCCCAGCGGGCCACCGGCGTCGAGTATCGCGCTCTCGATCTCACCGACGCCGACTCGATCCGCACCTTCGTCGCCGATCTCGGTGACGTCGACGTCCTGGTCAACAACGCCGGTGAGAGTCAGTCCGGTCCGTTCGAGGAACTGCCGACCGACGCCATCGAGCGACTGTTCCAGTTGAACGTCTTCGGCGCAGTGACGCTGTCGCAGAGCGTCATTCCCGGCATGCGTGCGCGCGGGTACGGCCGCATCGTCATGGTCGGCTCGATGCTGGCCAGCTTCCCGCTCGCCTACCGCTCGTCCTACGCCTCGACGAAGGCCGCCATCAAGGGCTTCTCCGACGCGGCACGCCTGGAACTGTCGCCCTACGGCGTGTGGATGACCACCGTCGAGCCGGGATCGATCAACACCGGAATCAGCGAGCGGCGAACCAAGTACATCGCACCGGATTCGGTCCACCGAGACGACTTCCACACCGCGATCTCAGCCCTGGACCGCAAAGAAGGAACCGGCATCTCCGCCGAGAATGTCGCGGAGGTGGTGCTGAAGGCCATCGAGGCGGACAAGCCGAAACCGTTGTACGCCAGGGGCAGCAACGCACCGGTCGTATTTCTTGCGCGGCGGCTGCTGCCTGCGACGTTCATGGAGAAGACGATCGCGAAGATGTTCGGTCTGAAGAGGTAGCAGACCTCACCCGGCGATCGCGGCGTGCATCTCCCACACGATCACTTCGGCTCCGGTTGCGGTGCTCAGCTTCTGCCCGCCGCCTCCGGAGATCCGCACGGCGTCGCCCTCGGCGAGTACGCCGACTCCCTCGAGCATCGCTTCACCCTCGGCGACGAAGATGTGCACGAACGGCGCGTCGGGCACATCGACCGGGGCTTGCCCTGGCTGCAGACGGGCAGCGTGCATGGCGGCGTACTTGTTCTTGATGCGGATCGCCGCGTGGTCGGCGTGATGAGCCATGCCTGACGCCACGGGAACCAGTCCGCCACTGAGCAATTCGCTGTCGATTTCGAGCTGCTCGTAGCCCGGGGTGATGCCCTGCTCGTCCGGGACCACCCACATCTGCACGAAGCGAACGGGATCGCCGTGCTTGCCCGAGTACGAGCCGGCGGTCTCACCGAGTCGCCACGAATCGTTCTTCTCGGAGTGCAGGATTCCCGTACCTGCGCTCATCCGCTGCGCGAGACCGGGGTAGATGACACCGGTATGGCCCATCGAATCCTGGTGCACCAGCGAACCCTGCAGGACCCAGGTGACGATTTCCATGTCGCGGTGCGGATGGGTGTCGAATCCCTGACCGGGAGTGACGATGTCGTCGTTGTTGACCATCAGGACACCGTGGTGGGTGTTGCCACGGTCGAAGTGGTTGCCGAAGGAGAAGGAGTGCTTGGAGTCGAGCCAGCCGATCCTGGTCTTGAATCGGTCGTCGGCTCGGCGGACGTCGAGTGTGGTTGCTGCAGAGGTCATGTCATTGCCTCGGATCTCGAAGTGTGGGGGTCAGAGAACGTGCGAGCCGTACATCTCACCGAGTGGATCGGCGATCAGTTCCAGGCGGGCACCGTCGGGGTCGCGGAAGTACAGGGAGACCTCGCTGTGCTCGATCAGTTCGACTCCGGCGTCGATCAGCTTGGAACGCAGGTGTTCCCACCTGGTGGGCTCGACACTGATCGCCACGTGATGGAGACCGCCGAGCACCTCTGCGTAGGGTCCGACATCGAGGCCGGGAAAATCGAAGAACGCCAACAGATTGCTGTTGCCGATATCGAAGAAGAAGTGCGAAGACCCAGGATAGTCACGGTTCTCGATGAGCTCGGCGAGCGGAAACTCGAGCAGATCCTGGTAGAAGCGGACCGTTGCTTCGACGTCGCTGCTGACCAATGCGGTGTGATGGAGGCCGCGAGCCGAGGAAGCAGGCCGCTCACCGGCAGGCTTCAGGTGCTGCCGACGAATGCGTTCCCGCTGCTCTTCGTGTTCCTGCGCGCGGCGTGTCTCTTCCGCAGTCAGTTCGTTGGTCATCGCTCCACCCTCCGGGGTCAAGTAGTTGCTTCGTCAACTACTGAGAACAGTACACCTGCTAGTTGCGTTGTCAACTACTATGGGCGCATGGATTCACCACGGTGGCTCAGCAAGGACGAACAGCAGGCCTGGCGCGCATACCTCGACGCAACGCGGCTGTTGCTTCGCGATCTCGACAATCAGCTCACGCGCGACTCCGGCATCTCGTTCACCGACTTCGAGTTGCTGGTGGTGCTTTCCGAAGCACCCGACCGTCGACGCCGCATGAGCGAACTCGCCGACGCCGTCACCACCACTCGCAGCGGCGTGACAAGGGCCATCAGTCGACTGGTCGACTGCGGCTGGGTCCGGCGCGTCAAATGCGACGACGACAAGCGAGGAATGTCTGCCGAACTCACCGAGGCCGGCATGAACACCCTCGCCGCCGCCAGCCCCGGGCACGTCGAAGCCGTACGGAAGAACATGTTCGATCTGATCGACCCCAACGATCTCGCGGCCGTCACACGTACATTCTCGGCAATGCGGGACAACGCGTCGTGACCCTCACCCACATTCCCAGCGAACAACGGCATCACTGGTGGAACGAATGGCTCGATTCCAAGCAGTCTTTCCCCGCCACCGGAAACTACGATCTCCCGGCCAATGCGCATGGACTGTTGATGGTGCACAACGAGGACACGGTGTCCCCGGGCGAGGGGTTCGACTCCCATCAGCACGAGAACATGGAGATCCTCACCTGGGTACTCGAGGGAACGCTCGAACACACGGATTCCGAGGGTCATTCCGGGCTGATCCGCCCCGGGCTGATTCAGCGAATGAGTGCGGGCACCGGCATTCGCCACACCGAACGCAACGCATCCAGCCTGACCGGCCGCGACAAGCTACGCGTCGTGCAGATGTGGATCCCACCCGATACCGACGGGAGGGTGCCGTCGTACGACGAGCGCGACGTTCGAGACGAGTTGGCGAATGGCGAGCTCGTCTGCGTGGCATCGGGAATCCCAGGAAGAAGTGGAGTGAACATCGGCAATCGTTTTGCGGCACTCCACGTTGCGCGGCTCGAGCCCGGACAGTCGATCACCGTTCCCGACGCGCCGTTCGGTCACGTCTTCGTCGCCGACGGTTCGGCGGTGTTCGAGGACGTCGGCAACCTGGCCCAGGGCGACGCGGTGCGACTGACCTCGACGGGCGGGCACCGTGTGACAGCATCGACCGCGAGCGAAATCATGATCTGGGAAATGCACGCCACCTTCGCCTGAGGGAGTTTCGACCATGCCGACCGTCATCACCGACGATGCCGTCACCCTGAACTATCTCGACGAGGGCACCGGCCCGGCCGTTGTTCTGATCGCCGGATTCTGCGCGCCCGCGACCACCTGGGTGCTACAGCAGAAGGCGTTGGTGGCGAACGGATATCGGGTGTTGGCGCTCGATCGACGAGGGCACGGCGCCTCGGAGGCACCGACACACGGCGCGTCCATGGAGCGGCACGGGCGTGATGTGGCCAATTTCCTCGCGGCCGTGGGAGTCACGGACGTCGTCCTGATCGGCGGGTCGATGGGGGCGAGCACCGTGTGGTCGTACATCTCGCAGTTCGGCACCGAGCACGTGCGAGCAATCGTGTCGGTCGATCAGACACCGAAGATGGTGAACAGCGACGATTGGCGCAACGGCTTCTATGGCCTCACCGAGGACAACCGAACCGCGTTCTTCGACAACGGAATACCAGATACCGGCCACGGCCGACCCCAGTGGAAATCGATACCGTCGCTGTTGAAGCTGATACTCGCACTGAAGGCAATGCCGAAGATGGCATCACCCGACACCCCACCGATGAAGGCTCTGCTCGCCGATCATGCTGCGCAGGATTGGCGCTCGACCATCGCGGGCATCGACAAGCCGTACCTCATGATGGCCGGACGCGACAGCCAGTTCTGGCCTGCTGCACATGCTTCCGAGTCCGTCGACAACAATCCCCACGGTCGGTCGGTAGTGCTGGACAAGTGCGGTCACGCCGCGAACATGGACCGACCGAACGAGTTCAACACGGCGATGCTGGAGTTCCTCGACTCGATCGAGTGACATCACGAGGGTCGGTTCCCGTCCAACGCCTCAGCGCAGGCAACAAGGTTGCGATGCAACACTTCTCGCTCCTGCGCGGACAGTGATGCGATCATGTCACGTTCGACGTCGGCGACGGCGGCCGACGCTTGCCGCAGTCGTTCGATTCCCCGCTTCGTCACGTGCAGGCGTTGATCGCGGCCGGTGCCCTCGATCTCCACCAGGCCGTCTCGCGTGAGCCCGGCCAACAGCTGATGGGTGGCCTGCCTGCTGACGAACACCGCGCGAGCGAGCTCTGCATTGGACAATCCCGGCTTGTGCGCGAGGAGTTCGAGGCTGGAGTACTGCGAGACGGTGATATCGAGATCGCGTAGACAATCGTCCATCGCCGAACGCAGGGCGGATGTGGCTCGCTTGAGGGCGTAGCCGATCGAGGTGTCGAGGTCCACTTGACTCATGTCAATATCTTGACATACGTTGAACTCGTCAAGAACTTGACGAACCACCGAAAGGAACCAACCACATGACCACCGCTACCGTCTCCGGACCGAGCTTCCTCTCCTTGCAAGTACGCGACCTCGCCGTCAGTGCAGACTTCTACGAATCGCGCCTGGGTCTCGTCCGCGCACCGCAGGCACCCCCGGGCGCGGTGGTGTTCACGACCTCGCCGATACCGTTCGCGGTCCGAAACCCCGCTGCCGAAACCGATCTCGACAGCGGACAGCCGGGACTCGGGATTGCGCTGTGGCTCGAATGCGACGACGCCGAGGCGCTGCACGAGACACTGGTCGCCGCTGACGTCACCATCCTCACGGCACCCTTCGACGGACCGTTCGGGAAGACCTTCGTCCTGTCCGACCCGGACGGATATGCCGTGACCGTGCACAGCGGCTAGTACCGTCGACCCATGTCGAACCGCCTGATCGACCGCCTGATCGAGGCAGCCAACGCGCCTCGACGAGCTGCGAAGCCGCCCGGTCCGATCCTGCTCGCCTTCACCAGTCGTGGTTGGATTCGGAGCTCTTCTGATCGTGTTCCTGCAGGAGCGGGCCCCGGCGTAATTCCGAAAGAACTATTGCGAAAGTTTTCTTTCGGGTTATGGTTGGTGCATGAGCCCACCCCCACCGCCCCGGACGCCACGCAAGCTGACGGACATGTCAGAACTCAAGGCGCTGACGCACCCGATTCGGCTGCGCTTGCTCTACGCATTGCGGGCCAACAAGTCGATGACAGCGACCCAGCTCGGCGATCTGGTGGACGAGTCGCCCGCGTCGGTGAGCTATCACCTGCGCAAACTTGCCGAACACGGGTTCGTCAAGGAGGTCGAGAACGGATCGGACAAGCGTCAACGCTGGTGGTCGGAGGCCAACGAGGAAGGGTTCAGCTGGTCCGAGAACGACTTCTCCGATTCGCCGGAGTCGTTGTCGGTTGCCAAGGCGTCCAAGGACTCCTGGTTGGCGCACCAGTGGTCTCGGCTACGCGATTTCGATCGGACATCTGAATCCTGGGGGCCGGAGTGGGTATCGGCTGCCTTCAGCACCGACAACGTCCTGCGACTGACAGCGAGCGAAACCGCCGAGATGGACGTGGAATTACGTGCCGTCGTGGACAGGTGGCGTCGACACGGGGAAACCGCGACCTCGGAGGAGCGCGAACACGTCATGGTTCTGATGCACGGATTCCCCACGACACCATAGGAGTTGGCATGTATCCGTTCGATCCGCACACATACCTCTTCATCACCGAGCACGATCGCGAGCAGCGACTACTTCGGTCCGAGCGCCACAGACTCTCTGCTGCGCAGAAACGCCTGCGGCGCGATGAACTCCGCGTGCAACGAGCGTGGGACGAGTTGACGGCATCGCTCGCCGACGTTTCTGCATCGGAGCGACGAGTTCTCGAGCTTGCTGACAGGTGATGAACGCTGCCACTACTTTGCGGCAGCCCGCTTGGCGAGCGCCTTCGAGATCCCCAGCTGCGCAACCACGATGATGCAACCGACGATCGCGCCGATGACCGCCGACGCGAGGGTGTTGACGATCCACGCCAGCACTCCGCCGATGCCGGCCACTCCGCGGACTGCGTCTTCGCCGTGGTGCACGAGTTCGTAGATGGGGTGGAATCCGAGCTCGTCGATGCCGACGAGCAGGATGTGTCCACCGACCCAGAGCATCGCTGCGGTACCAACGACCGACAGCACCGACATGACCTTGGGCATGCCTTTGACCAGGCCTCGGCCGAACTTCTCGACGAACCCGGTGGAGCCGTCGGCCAGCTTCAGACCGATGTCGTCCATCTTGACGATCAGCGCGACGACTCCGTACACGACGATCGTGATGACCACGGCGACGACCGCGAGGATGATCAGTCGGCTCCAGAAGCCCTCTGCAGCAATGGTGTCCAGCGCGATGACCATGATCTCGGCGGACAGAATCAGATCGGTGCGTACCGCTCCGGAGACAACGGTGTCCTCGTCGCGCGGCTCGTCCTCGGCGGCGGCGTGATGGTCGCCGTGACCGAACAGTGCGCCCCAGATCTTGTGCGCGGCCTCGTAGCTGAGGTAGCAACCGCCGAGCATCAGAATAGGGGTCAACAGCCACGGCACGAACTGACTGAGCAGCAGCGCGATCGGCAGGATGATCAGCAGCTTGTTGCGTAGTGAACCCACGGCGATGCGCTTGATGATCGGCAATTCACGTTCGGCCGCAAGACCGCGAACGTACTGCGGCGTCACTGCTGCGTCGTCGATCACGACACCGGCCGCCTTCGCCGTCGCCTTACCGGTCGCTGCACCGACATCATCGATGGATGCAGCTGCCAGACGAGCCAGCGCTGCCACGTCGTCGAGCAGGGCTACGAGTCCGCCGGCCATCACAAACCTCCGCTTCGATACGAGAACACCGCTGGGCTCCTCATGATGCGAGCCCTTGGAACCCTACCGTCCGCAGGTGGTCTGTGATCGCCGTCCGGCCCCCTCCTGGTTACTACGCGATCTTGCGCTCCTGCTCGACCTCGACGACCTTCGCCGGCGGCAATCCGATGCTCGGGTCGTGTCCTCGGAAATTCTTCAGCCACCAGCTCCAGTCCTCGGGCACCAGCGAGAACGGGTCACCATGGCCGAGCTCGCGTGCAGCCCACACCGGCCAGTGCGGGTTGGCCAACGCCGGACGACCGAGCAACACCACGTCGATCTTGCCGTCGCGGATCACGGTGTCCGCATTTTCCGGAACTCCCAGATTCCAGCTGCAGGTCACCGGGATATCCAGCTCACGCTTGACCCGTGCGGCCCGCTCGACCATGAACCCCATGTCGCCGAACGGCGGGTCCACCATGTCGTCGGTATTGAAGCCCAGGCTGACGTCGGCCATGTCCAGGCCGTGTTCCTTCATCCATCCGATGGCGATCATGGATTCGTCGAACTGAACCCCGTCCGGGTGGTGGTCGTCCGAGCCCAATCGCATGGTGAGCGGGAACTTCTCGGGCCACACCTCGCGCACCGCGTCGAGTGCCTCGAGATGGAACCGTGCCCGGTTCTCCAAGCTTCCGCCGTACTGGTCGGTGCGCTGGTTCGCCAGTGGGGAGAAGAAGCTGGCCCCGAGGTAGCCGTGCGCGTAGTGCATTTCGAGCCATTCGTACCCCGCCTCCGCAGCTCGGACGGCTGCGTCGGCGTAGCTCTGGTGGATGGCCTTGATCTCGGGCACGGTGAGTTCGTGGACGGGAAACGAGTGGTCGCCGCCGTAGGGAATCGCCGACGGCGCAACACATTCCCAACCGTCGGGATGGTCTGCCGGAAGCTGGTGTCCGCCCTGCCACGGCGGCACTTCGCTGCCCTTGCGTCCGGTGTGACCCAACTGAATCGCCGGCACCGAACCCATCTGCTTGATCATCGACGCCACGCGAGCGTGACCCTCGATCTGATCGTCGTCGTAGATTCCGGCGCACCCGGGAGTGGTGCGTCCGTCGGGCGTGATCGCCACCTGCTCCGGGAACACCATCCCGAAACCGCCGGCTGCGCGCGCACCGAGATACATGAGATGAAAGTCGTTCATCTTTCCGTCGACGGCGCGATACATCGTCATCGGCGACATGGCGATTCGATTTCGAAGCGTCACCCCTTTGAGGGTGAACGGGCTGAAGAGATCCGGCATGACGGTGGTCCTTTCCTGAGTGATACCACCTCACCACCTGGCACGTTTCGATCTACTACATCGATGCTGCACGTCGGTGACAGTTTTCTCACCGTCCCACTCACCTGAGTGTGAGGGCCAGTGTGTAATTTCCTGTACGCACAGTGCTGCTGTTGATCGGCCTCCCTCTCACCGCCGCCTTCGACTGCTCGATCGAGGAACTGTTCGAGCCGGATCAGAGCTGATCGTTACTGCCTGTACGAGCTCATGAAATTACCCAGACGCTCGAGCGCCGTTCCGAGATCGTCCACGTTGGGCAAGGTCACGAGCCGGAAGTGATCGGGCACATCCCAATTGAACGCACGGCCGTGGCTGACGAGGATCTTCTCGGATTCGAGGAGGTCGAGGACGAACTTCTCGTCGTCGACGATCCCGAAACGTTCGGTATCGAGTTTCGGGAACATGTAGAGCGCACCCGCCGCCTGCACGCAGCTGATTCCGTCGATCGAGTTGAGCATGCGATGCGCCAGGTCGCGCTGCGCGGTCAGCCTGCCCGCCGGGAGCAGCAGATCCTCGATCGACTGCCTACCGCCGAGCGCGGTCTGTATCGCGTGCTGCGCCGGCACATTCGCGCACATGCGCATGTTGGACAGCAGCGTGATGCCCTCGATGAAACTTGCCGCACGTCGACGAGGGCCGGTGATCGCCAACCATCCAGCCCGAAAACCACAGACCCGGTATGCCTTCGACAGGCCCGAGTACGTCAGGCACAGAACATCTTTGCCCGTCAGAGTCGCGAGATTGATCATCTCCGCACCGTCGTAGACGATCTTCTCGTAGATCTCGTCGGCGAGCAGAATCAGATCGTGCTTGCGTGCCAGGTCGACGAATCGCTGCAGTGCAGCGCGTGGGTACACCGCGCCGGTCGGGTTGTTCGGGTTGATCACCACGATTGCACGGGTGCGGGGCGTGATCTTGGCTTCGAGGTCCTCGAAGTCCGGGGCCCAGTCCTGGCTTTCGTCGGCCAGATAATGGACGGGTATGCCTCCGGCCAGGGCCACCGAACCCGTCCACAACGGATAGTCGGGGGAGGGAATGAGGATCTCGTCCTCCGGGTTGCACAGAGCCTGCATCGTCATCGTGATCAATTCCGATACCCCGTTGCCGAGATAGACGTCGCCGACATCGAGATCCGTCAAGCCTTTGGTCTGGTAGTACTGGACCACCGCGGTGCGGGCGGAGAAAAGGCCTCGGGAATCCGAATACCCCTGTGCCGTAGGAAGGTTGCGGATCATGGCCATCATGATCTCGTCCGGTGCCTCGAAACCGAACGGGGCGGGGTTGCCGACGTTGAGTCGCAGGATTGCGTGACCCTGCTCCTCGAGTTCTTCGGTTTTGTCCAGAATGCGGCCACGAATGTCGTAGCGCACGTTCTCGAGCTTGCGCGCCTGATCGATCGATTTCGTCATCTCGAAAACTCCTCCTGCCGAACGGTCGGCGACATCCGGGTCCGGACCGCCACTGTTGCACACACGATGACCGCCGCTCCACCCACGAGCACCGGCCACGTCAAGCCCTCGCGCAGGATGATCGCGGCCCAGCAGATGGTCAGCACAGGTTGGATCAACTGGACCTGGCTGACGCCGGCCATCGGGCCGATCGCCAGTCCCCGATACCAGGCGAAGAACCCGAGATACATGCTCACCACCGCCAGGTAGCCGAAGGCAGCCCACTCGGATGCCCCTGCTGTCGACGGTTGCTGCCACCACGCGAGCGCGGCCATCGCACCGGTGACCGGCACGGACACCACCAGGGCCCAGGACACCGTCTGCCACGCACCGAGTTCTCGCGCCAACAGCCCACCCTCGGCGTATCCCACCGCTGCGGCGACCACGGCTCCGAGCAGCAACAGATCCGACCACTGCAATCCCGTCACCTGTCCGCCTTGCAGGGCAGCGAATCCGATTGCGACGGCAGCCCCCACGCCTGCAACCAACCAGAACATCGGCCGGACCGGTTGCCGTTCGCGGACGACAGCGACGACGGCGGTGGCCGCCGGGAGCAATGCGATGACGACGGCGCTGTGTCCCGCCGATGCGGTGGTGAGGGCGTACGAGGTGAGCACCGGAAAACCGATGACGACACCGGCTGCGATCACCGCCAGTCGAATCCATTGCCGCCCTCGGGGAAGCCGTTGCGCCGTCGCGGCCAGCGCAACCGCAGCCAATGCCGCCGCGACCACAGCGCGTCCGGAGCCGACGAAGAGCGGGGACAGGCCCCCGGTGACGGCGACGCGGGTCAGCGGCACCGTGAACGAGAACGCCGTGACGCCGGCGAGGCCCCAGAGCAGACCGGCGCGGGATAGCAGACCCGTTCCAGTTCGAGTAGCGCTACTATGCTGTGTCATGTCCGACGATAGCAGCTCCCGGATCGTGTCTGCACTGAGAAGTTGGATTGCGACTGCGCCTCCGGAAGCCCGGCTGCCGTCCACCCGCGCCCTGGTGGCCGAGCATTCGGCGAGCCCGGTCACGGTGCAGAAAGCCCTGCGCACCCTCATCTCGCAGGGCGTCATCGAAAGCCGTCCTGGCGTCGGCACATTCGTCAGAACGGTGCGCACGGCCCGCCCCAACGATTACGGGTGGCAGACCGCAGCCCTGGGGGCACCGGACAACCGTCTGCAGTTGCCTGCCGCCCTGCAGTCGACATCGAGCGATGTGATCGCGTTGCATTCGGGCTACCCGGCCCGGGAGTTGTTGCCGGAAAGGCTTGTTCACGCCGCCTTCACCCGCGCCGCCCGCACCGACTCGGTGATCGCCCGACCACCCACCGCCGGTCTGCCGGAACTGCGGGCCTGGTTCGCCGCCGAGTTGGGGGCGTCGACCCCGTTGGGTATCACGCCACCGTCGGCCAATGATGTGGTCATCATCCCCGGCAGCCAGACCGGACTCAGCACTGCCTTTCGAGCGCTGGTCGGTGCCGGCAGGCCGTTGCTCATGGAGTCGCCGACGTATTGGGGTGCGATCCTTGCCGCTACGCAGGCCGGCGTCCGCGTCGTACCGATACCCAGCGGCGTCGACGGTCCGGACCCCGACGCGCTCGCTCGGGCATTCGCGCACACCGGTGCTCGGGCGTTCTATGCCCAACCGACATTCGCCAGCCCCACCGGAGCACAGTGGTCGCCCTCATTGTCCGAGCAGGTTCTCGACACTGTTCGACGCCACGGCGCGTTCCTGATCGAGGACGACTCGGCCCACGATTTCGGCATCACCTCGGAGCCGAATCCGCTGGCCGCACGAGACGACGCCGGGCATGTCGTCTACCTTCGCTCCCTCACCAAGACGGTGTCACCGTCGGTTCGCCTGGCGGGCTTGATCGCTCGCGGACCGGCCCACGAACGCATCCTCGCCGATACGGGAGCCGAATCGATGTATGTCAGCGGGATTCTGCAAGCCGTCGCACTCGATGTGGTGACGCAGCCGGCCTGGCGTACCCACCTGCGGCGGTTGCGCGCGCAGTTGGCCTCGCGTCGAGACTTGTTGGCGAACAGCCTCATCGAGTTCGCTCCGCGTGGCCATCTCGACGCAGTGCCGCGTGGTGGGCTCAATCTCTGGATGCGCCTGCGCGACGACTCCGATCTGGAACGTATTGTGCAGGAGTGCAAGTCGGCGGGTGTGATCGTCGGGGCCGGAGACGACTACTTTCCCGCCGAACCCACCGGAAAGTACCTTCGCCTCAACTACGCCGGCCCCAACCCCGGTGAGTTCGCCGACGCGGCGCGCACGATCGGGTCGATCATCTGAGGCCGTTGGAGGCAGCGACGGCGAACGTCGACTTTCGACCCCACACGAACCAGACCAGCGGACCGAGGAACGGGAACGCGAGTACGACGAAGATCCACACTGCCCTGCCGGCGACGGTGTAGTTGGGCGAGCGGATGATGCTGACCAGCGCCGCAACGAACAGTACGACCGCGCCGAGCACCGCCACCAGAACGATGGTGCCCACACCCCAGCCCAGCACCTGCTCGGTGGTGGACGGTTGCTGAGACAGAAGTGTTGCGGCGTGCATGACGGTTCCTCCGATATCGCTGTGTCGTTGACCTGAACAACGTTACGAGTCAACATGCCTTGCCACATCGGTCTGCGTGAGTATCTCGTCGTACATCTCGAGATGTACGTGCAGTCGGGGTCAGGGCCGCACATCAGTCGACTGAACGACACAAACTTCTGGGGCACAGGGTATTTGACGCTGAAGGATCATCCGAACAAGGGATACTCGACGCACGATCGCTGTGTCACCATCGCTGAGACGGACAGCCCGTCGGTGACTTTCGGTGGAGGAATTGTGTCGAGCAAGAGTGGAATTCGCAAGAACCTGGTTCGTCGTTCGGTGGCAGTTGCCGTGGCAACCGCGGCATGTGCACTGGCCGTGCCCGCGACAGCCATGGCCCAACCCGAGATCGGACCGATCATCGACAGTGGCAGCGCCATCATCGACAGCGGGAGCGCGATTCTCGACGGCGGCAACATCATCGACAACGGTGCCCGCATTCTCGGCAGCGGAAGCGCAATCGCCGGAGGCATTCTCGGCATCGACACCGGCTCCGCGAACGGAGGCATCGCTACTCAACAGTGCAATGCCTCCACGCTATCGGGTGAAGAGGGCGTGACGGAGACCCTGCACGACCTGGGTCGAACCGGACCGACGTCGTTCGTTCTCAGTTACGACACCGTCGATGTTCCCGACCAGATCGAGGTGTTCTACCAGGGTGCCCCCATCCACAACACCGGGTACGTGGGTGGGAGCACCGGCGTCGGATCCGTGGTGGTCTCGGTACCTCCGGGAACCGCAACCGCTGTCCTGGTCCGCGTCACCGGTCCGTCGGGAACCGTCTGGACCTATACCGTCAGCTGCCCGAGCTGACGGACTGTTCCCGCCCGGCCCCACCAGCTACGTTGATCCCGTGCAGAAGGTCAAGAACGACTACGCCGCGTGGATCGAGCTGGGGCCGGGCGGTCTCCCCGCCAACATCGGCGGCTGGCTGATCACCACTGCCCTGAGGCCACTCGCCCGACGCGACACGATGAGAGTCGACGGCGCGGCGAGCCCCGGACTGCACTGGCAGATCGAACACCGACCCGGCCCCAGGCCGACAATCGCGCCGTACCCGATACCCCACCGGCAGCTCACCCACCATGCCACCGCCGCGCTGATCGACCGACTCACTGCCGCAGTGACCGCCGAGGCTCGATCGAACGGGCTGTTCCATCTGGCGCGCAGTCGATTCGAGCGCAGAGGCGACGCGCTGTACGTCTCGGACATCGGAGCTGCCGCGCCGTGGATCTCGCGAACGAAGGGTGAGGTTCTGCACGTGCACGAGAGCGAGGGCTCACTGCACGTGGTGATGCAGCCGGACGACGCCCAGTCCGTCATCTCCGCTGGATGGGGCGAGTTGCACCCATTGGCCGGACGCCCCGTCCTCGGACTACCCGAGACGTACGTGTTTCTGTACGCGCCGAGAGACGCCGACGATGCCGACAGAATCGAGCAGATCATCCGACGCGCGATAGCTACCGCGACGATCTGAATCGGCGCTGAAGTGGATTCGACTTCAGTGCGAGAGACATTCCCGATCGCCACAATGTCGCAGCAGTCGATTTCGGTCGCAATCGCGACTCGGCTTCGATCTTCGATGAGAAGTCGGCTACGAATCCATCTCGCACATAAACTGATTCGACCGTCGCGTAGCAGTGCGCTTCGAGTTCACGTATCCGACGGCCGCTGACATCGAGATACGCCGCGTCGTGGAGAAGGGCGGCCTCGGACAACGACGGCGTCGATACGTCCATGTGCTTGGCAATTGCCTCGTGGACGAGATGCCCGGTACGCCGGTCCCCGCCGTGTTCGACGACGAATGTACCGGCACGTTCCGCGCCGAGCAATGCGAAACATCCGACCGCCGGGTCCTGTTCGCTACCGAGCGCGATGTCGTGCAATAGGCACGCCAGATAGAGTGCCTCCGAATCTGGGCACAGGTCGTCCACCGCCGCGAACGCCGACGCGTACTGCCAGCACCGCAGACTATGCAATAACACGGGGGTACTCAAGCACTGACGCGCTTCGTCGAGTGCGTCGCGGCACAACCGTGAGTCCGGTGCATCCACAATCGACCACGGCGTGTTCGATGAACTCCGGCGGGGACCGAGCAACGTACCGGGCAACATCGACAGTTGTTGTCGCAGAGCATCTCCCACAGTTCGGACCCGGCCCCCGGCACTGAGTTCACCGGCTCTCATCGGACGCCCCATTCAGATGCCGAAGCATATCGGCCCGTGTGATGGCGAGCATGGCGTCGAGCATCGGTTGGTCGACGATGCGTCGTTGCCGCAGTGACACAGCGCCGTTCATCGCTGCCCAGGCGTTCAAGACCAGAGCGCGAGGGTCGACGTCGGACCCTGCGTCCGTCACTGCGTGCGTCACCGAATCGATGAGCCCACCGAGCGCCCTGTCGATCTTGGCCTTGGCCGCGCCGACCGTTTCGGACTCGGACTTGTCCACGTCGGTCAACCCCAGCAGTCGCAGCGCCAGCGGACTACCGCGATGGAATGCGGTGTATCGATCGAGGAACTCGGCGACCACACGGACAGGATCGACCGCGTCGACGGGTGAAGACATTTGTTCGACATGGGCCAGCGCCGTTCGCCACGCCAGTGCCGTGTAGACATCGACCTTGCCTGCGCCGAAGTTGGCGTAGATCGAACTCACTGCCACATCTGCTGTTGCAGCAAGCATCTCGATCGTCGTTCCGCGATAGCCGTGCTCCAGGAAGAGCGTTTGACCGGCGTCGAGCACAGCGTTGTGCGTTCGACGCTTCCGCTTGTCGGTGGGGGTTTCCAAGACCATGAACTTATCGTACTCTGATTCCGATGTCGGAATCCAATTACGATAGAAGGGTAGCGATGACAACCGACCAAGTACAGGCACCGGCCAGCGGAAGCGCGGCCATGGCCATGTTTCTTCCGCAATCACCGTTCGTGCAGCAATTGGGAATCGAGCTCATCGACATCGATGAGGGCACAGCTCGACTGAGGCTGCCGTACCGCGACGAGCTGTCCACCGTCGGCCAGATGCTGCACGGTGGCGTGATCGCCGGCTGCATCGATATCGGGATCATGACCGCCGCCTGGGCCGGATCCGCAGTCCCCGAGAAACTTCGGGGTGTCACGGTCTCCATGTCCATTCAGTTCATGGAGCCGGTGTATGCCGAGGGGATCGACATCGTCGGCACTCGGATGCACGCGGGCCGAAGCCTCAAGACGTGTCGAGTCGACATCGTCGGGACCAAATCCGGCCGCCTCGTCGCGACCGGAACCGGTACGTACAAAGTCGGCTGAACACTGCGACAGGAGCTTCCGGCCGTGTGACGATCGATGCATGACACTCGACGACATCGTGAATTTGGTCGGCAGCTTCGACGGCACCGTGGCGCAGCGTCCTCGAGAAGGTGATGGCACGCCAGACCTCGCGTGGGGTGATGTGTTCTTCTACTACTCACCCGACGGGACAATCCCGACCGCTCAGCCGTTTGCCACGATCGTGACCAAGAACTACCCGGGTGACGAGCTGTCCCAGCTGCACAGGCCGGACGCATTTCGCGTCAATGTCGTTGCAGCAAAACAGGAATTCGAGAAGTTCGTGGGGGTGGTGCCTCGCGACGCGGCACACGGACCCCAGGCCGATACCGACGACGTCATCGCTGCCCACCCTCAGTACGGCACTGCCGGCTGGTTGTCGGTGGTCAACCCGTCTTCGCGGACCGAGACGCATATTCGGGCACTGCTCGAATCCGCGTACGACGTTGCCAAGAGCAGATACGAGCGCCGCCAGAGCTGATCATCCGAAGAATTCGGTCATCGATCGAGACAGGCCTTCGACATCCAGCCCGTTGGCCCGATCGTGTTGGGCCACCGTGCCGTACTTTCGACGCTCTCCTGGTTCGACCCCGACTCCCGATACTCGATGACGCACATCGGCCAGGGCTCTGTTCACCTGCAGCACAGACGTTCCCGCGAGGTACGGCTCGACGATCATGACGTCGGGCGCGGTCAACGTCGCCCGCAGCGTGCGGCTGTCGAACGGCCTGATCGTCGACGCATGTAGCACCGTCACGTCGCGCCCTTCGGCTGCGGCCAGCACCCGGTCCGTCATCGGACCGACGGAGATCACCGTTCCGGAATTTCCCTGTTGCAGAATGGTGAACCTCCCATCGGAGTGCCCGTACGGGCGATGGTTGTTGATGCCGTCGAGCCTGATGTAGACGCGGTCGTCCGATGCCACCGAGCTGCGTAGCATCCAGTCGATGTCGTCGACATGCCCGGGCACGTGAACCGTCCACCCATCCAGAGTGTCGAGCAGTGCGACATCTCGCTGACCGAAGTGGGTCTCGCCGCCCTGCGGCCATCCGTAGGAACCGCCGGAGCTCACCAGAATCGCGCCGACACCCTGATGTCCCAGGTCGAGCTTCACCTGCTCGAAAGGGCGCTCGATCAGGAACGGCGGGAAAGTGTGCACGATCGGACGCATACCGGCCAGAGCCAGACCACCGGCGACACCGATCATCGCCTGCTCTCGAATCCCGACGTTGACCACCCGCGATCGAATATCGGCGGTCAGGTGCGGTTCGAGATAGCCGACTCCGATCTCCGCCAGCACCAACGCTGTTCGCTCGTCCTGCGCCAACAGGTGGGGGACCAGACGGTAGAAGTACTCACGTTGGTCCAGCGTTGCGCTCATCAGCCCTCCTTCTTTTCGACGTGAGCGACCACCACGTGCGGGCGGTCTGTGTGATCGGTGCGGAACGCCTGGCGGAGAGCACTGTGGTCTCGACCGTCGACGTCGGAGGTGTGCCAGCCTTCGACGGCGAAACGCGACGCAATGCCGCCCGGCCAACCCAGACCGGCAGAATCGTTGTCGATCACCACGGCCGTCAAATTGCCCAGATTCGATCGCGCAGCGAATTGAATGGCTTCCATATTGCTGCCTTCATCGAGCTCGGCGTCGCCGATCAATACGAAGACGCGGGCGCTGCTGTTCCGAATCTGCAGCGCCACAGCAGTTCCGGCGGCCAACGCCAGTCCATGTCCGAGCGATCCCGATCCGATGTCGACCCCGCGAACCAACGTTCGATCCGGGTGACTGCCCAGCGGAGAGTCGTAGCCGCCGAACGATGAAAGCTCTTCCGGCGACAGGAATTCCCGTGCCGCGAGCACTGCGTAGTACGCCATCGGCCCGTGCCCCTTGGACAGGTAGAACCGGTCTCGGTTCGGGTCATCAGGATTCGCTGGGTCGAGCCGCAGAATGTCGGAGTACAGCACCCACAGGACGTCCAGTGTCGAAGTGGCGCTGGTGCTGTGCTTTTCGTCGCCCGTCATCAGCGTCATGAGTCGCGGCAAGTCGTCGTACGTCATCTGCATGACCTCACCCTGCAACCTCGAGTGCACTCGAGGTCAAGAGCGCCGTATCCCTGCGGCAGCGCGCTCCTAACGGGGCGGTGCTGTAGCCGAGCACCGAGCACAATTCACGACGAACTGGCTCGACGTGCGAGGGCAACTGCGCGGTTCCATAAAAAGCGGTCGACACCACTGACGTGAGCGCCCACTCTGCCTGATGAGAAGCGTGATTCCGATTGTGGAGACGAATTGTGGACACTGAGGTCACCACGTACGACCAAGTCCACGATCCTGGTCCTTGCGCTGGGGGCCACCGTATTCTCATGACATGTCGCGCCCGCATCTAGACGTAGCAGGAATATCCATCGACTGCCGCGAGCCGGGTGAGCTCGCTCGCTTCTATCTCGTGCTTCTGGGCGGCACGCTGTTGTGGGAGAACCGATCGAGCTGTGGAATTCGCACGCAGACGGGCCTGAATATCGTTGCGCAGAAGATTGCGAACTACGCCCCGCCCGTTTGGCCGTCAGTGTCGATCGTGCACTTCGACATCGATGCGGGAGGCGACCTTGCCGCATCCGTCGCCTACGCAATCGAATGTGGCGCAACAGAAGCAACGGAGCAACCGGACCCGCGATGGCGAGTTCTCCTCGACCCCGCCGGCCATCCCTTCTGCATCACCACAGAGGTGTACGACGGTTGACGGGGGCAATAGCCTGAGGCAGTGCGCAATCTCGTCGTCCTTCTACTCCTGTTCGGATTCATCGTCGGGCTGGCTCCACTGGGCTGGTATCTGATCGGCGAAATGATGACGGACCCGATCGACGTCGTCTACTTCGGAAGCTACGAGCCCCTGGAGGGCGTATCGATGAGCAGCGAAGCAATGGAACGCTTCGACCGAGCATTCGATCGCCGGTCGCAAGGACCATCCACTCTGTGGTTGTACGTACTGCCCGCAGTGTCTGCAGCGACCGGCGCGCTGATTGGGGCAATACTGGGCAAGTTCGGATTCGTGCTTACACGTCACAGAACCCGAGTGGGTTGAATTGCCCGAGCCTGCGGAAGTAGCGCTGAGTCAAGACGACATTCAAAGCGTGGTCGGCTTCGCCGCTACCTGCGCCCGACGGGCATTGCCCTTTTTCGAGGCAGCGCATCCAGGTGACCTCCGTCCACGCTCGGCGATCGAGTGTGCCGAGGCGTTCGCAGACACCGGCCACCGCACAGCAGCACTTCGCCAACTTGCCTGGGCCGCACACAAAGCTGCCCGCGAGGCTCCGGCATCTGCGGCGACGGACGCCGCCTTGTCAGCAATGCACGCCGCCGGTGCAGCCTTTCTCCATCCGCTCTACAGCCCCCATCAGGTCAAACACATTCTCGGATCTGCCGTGCACCTGGTGCTCGCTCACCCCGAAGCTGTTGCGGAGCAAGTCGAATGGATCGATTTCCAGGCCGACACGACACTACGTTCGGTCTTGCGCCGGTATCCGTCTCCGGCCGCGGGGCGTACGAGGTTCGGCGTGCTCATGGTTCGACTCGATACCGAATTGCGTCGTTGACGCATTGTCTCGACCGAGCGTCGGTGACACCATGGGAACATGAACGACCGTCAACGCCGGTGGACTCGGTATCTGCTCGGTATTTGGCTGACCTTGCTCGTGTTCTCGACGATCGCCGACATCGTGACCGAACCATCGTTGTGGAACTGGACAAAGCTGGCAGTGTTGGCAATAGCCGCTCCGTGGCTCTGGCACCGACACGGCCGGGCTTGGCTGATGCCCGAAAAGATCGGACCCGAGGCTGTACCCGCCGAGGATGTCGACGCGGTGGTCGCAGAATCCGGCAGAACTGTCCACGCCATCAAAGCGCTGCGCGAGATGCATCCCGGTCTAGGTCTGCTCGATGCCAAGAATCTCGTTCAACCGGATCACTGACGGAGGAGAAAACGGTG
Source organism: Rhodococcus sp. ARC_M12 (assembly GCF_022810385.1). Classification (NCBI taxonomy): domain Bacteria; kingdom Bacillati; phylum Actinomycetota; class Actinomycetes; order Mycobacteriales; family Nocardiaceae; genus Rhodococcus; species Rhodococcus sp. ARC_M12. The sequence continues at coordinate 44,936 of NZ_JALGQI010000010.1, forward strand.
ACTTCAGTCAGCGGTACACGTGCCGTCCGGGAGCCTGCCGAATTCACCGAGGCCGCAACTCTGTTGATCGATTTCAATCGGGAGTACAACTACCCGGTGCCCGAGATAGACTGGCTTGCAGCACATCTCGACACGTTGGTGAAGTCCGGCGACACCAGCGTCCTGACATTCGGGACTCCCGCCATCGGTGTTGCCGTTCTGCGATTTCGGATCGGTACGCTGAGCGCAGACCCCGAGGCCTACCTCGCCGAGTTCTACGTCCAGCCTGAGCTACGCGGGAAGGGCTACGGCACAGCCTTCCTCGATGATGTCATCGAGCACGCGCGCGGCAGGGGTGCCACTTACATGGACCTCAACACCTCCGAGGACGACGAGGCGGCGCGACACGTGTACGAGAAGCGTGGCTTCGACTGCCACGAAGGCCGCGGCGAGGGTCCGAAGGCTCTCTACTACGAACTCGAACTGAACTGACGCAGGCGATGTAGCCTGACCATATGGTTAGCCGAGATAACAGTTCGACGTCGTTCGGGACCGTCGCCGACATATACGAATCTGCTCGCCCCGAATACCCGTCGGCCGCGGTCGAATGGCTGCTGGAACCCGCACGCGAGTCCGTCGCACGCCCTCTTGTCGCCGACGTCGGAGCCGGTACCGGCAAGCTCACCCGCATCATCGCGGCCGCCGGGTGCGACTCCGTAGCCGTCGACCCTGATCCCGCCATGCTCGACGCCCTGCGCGACGCGGTCCCCGGCGTTCCCACCCACGTCGGTACTGCCGAGTCCCTGCCGCTGGAGGACGGGAGCGTCGATGCCGTCCTGCTCGGGCAGGCCTGGCAATGGGTCGAGCCAGTGGCCGCGTCACGCGAGATCGGGCGGGTTCTCCGCCCGGGCGGCACCCTGGGACTGATTTGGAACATTCGTGACGAAACGGAGCCGTGGGTTCGGCGACTGAACTCGGTGGTCTCGCGTGGTGGAGCCCTGGCCATGTTCGACTACGGCCCACCGCCGATCGCAGAACCGTTCCGTCAGCTCGACGAGGAGCGGTGGACGTGGTCACGCACGGTGACTCGGTCCCAGCTGACCGACCTGGTCAAGTCGCGCAGCTTCTACATCACCGCGACCCCCGATGAAACCAACCGCATCGATCAGGATCTCACAGCGCTGTTCGACGAATTGGGCCTGACAGCATCGGCCACGGTCGAACTTCCCTACGTGACAAGAGCTTTCCGCACCACACGCCCGACCCGATGACGCTCGGCGACCCCGGGAGTCGCCACAGCCGAACAAAACGAATACGATTCCCAATAAGTGGGTACAGGTTCGACTTCGAGGAGCTACAACATGGCGTTTCCGATCATTGTCGCGAAGGCAGTATCGACGGTCGTGACAGGCGCAGTCGGCGTCGCCGCGTACAACGGTGCCAAGAAACTGTACGAGAAGGCTCCCGTCCGTAAGGCTGCGGTATCGGCAACCGAACTCGGCCTTCGCGCCGCACGGAAGGCCGAGATCCAGGCCGAATCAGCGCGTTTGGCAGTCTCCGATGTGGTCGCGGAGGCACGCGACCGGATCGGCGAAGAGGTGCCGCCACCGTCGGCCACCGAAGTCGGCCACGGCCACTCGCACTGACCGCGACAGCACGCCGACTATGACGACGCTCGTCGAACACTCCCTCGATGCGGCTCCCGATCGCGCGGATGGCATCGAGATCCTGTCCGATGCCGCCGGCCGCATGCGGCTTCGGGTCGACTGGCTGCGGTCGAGTCCGGGTCGCGCAGTCGCCGTCGAAGACCATGTGGACAAGATTCGCGGCGTGCGAGCCGTCCACGCGTACCCCCGCACCGCATCGGTTGTCGTCTGGTACTCCCGCTCGCGCATCGACCGGACCGAGCTGTTCGACGCGGTGAACGCGGGTCGTACGACCGACTGGGCATTGGTACCCGTCCGTAGCCCACGGTCCGCGGACGTCACCAGCGGCGACGTACTGCGCATGACCATCGGCGGGGCGGCCTTGGTTCTACTCGGATTCCGTCGCTACGCCTTCCGACGACCACCCATTCTCGGCCCCACCAGCCGTCTCGTTGCGACCGGCGCAACGATCTTCACCGGCTACCCGTTCCTCAAAGGAGCGGTGCGCTCACTGGCCGGCAACAGGACGGCGGGAACCGACGCGCTCGTCAGCGCCGCAACCGTGGCCAGCCTCGTACTGCGCGAGAACGTCGTCGCCCTCACCGTGCTGTGGCTCCTGAACATCGGCGAATACCTGCAGGAGCTGACGCTCAAGCGCACTCGTCGAGCAATCTCCGACCTCCTGACCGGCACACAGGACACCGCATGGATCCGACTTCCCGACGGTTCCGAGATCTCCGTCGACGTCGATCGACTGGAGATCGGCGACGACGTCGTCGTGCACGATCACGTCGGCGTGCCGGTTGACGGCATCGTCGTCGATGGTGATGCAGTGGTGGACCAGTCGGCGATCACAGGTGAGACGTTGCCGGTGTCGATCGTTGCAGGCGACCGGATCCACGCCGGATCCGTTGTGGTCCGAGGACGCATCGTCATCCGCGCGTCTGCGGTCGGCCGCGATACGACGATCGGCCGCATCATCTCCCGCGTCGAGGAGGCACAGGAAGATCGCGCTCCGATTCAGACTGTGGGAGAGAACTTCTCACGACGCTTCGTGCCCGCATCGTTCATCCTGTCGGCCCTCACCCTCATTGTCACCCGCGATGTCCGGCGAGCGATGACCATGCTGTTGGTCGCGTGCCCGTGTGCGGTGGGACTGTCTACTCCGACGGCCATCAGCGCTGCCATCGGAAACGGTGCTCGCCGAGGGATTCTCATCAAGGGCGGGTCACATCTGGAACAGGCAGGCAGGGTCGACGCCTTCGTGTTCGACAAGACCGGCACCCTCACCGTCGGACGCCCGGTCGTCACCAATGTCGTGTCTTTCCAGGATGACTGGGAGCCGGAGCAGGTGCTGGCGTATGCCGCCAGTTCCGAGATCCACTCTCGACACCCGTTGGCCGAGGCCGTGATTCGCAGCACCGAGGAACGCCACATCGTGATTCCTCCGCACGAGGAGTGCGAAGTGCTCGTCGGGCTCGGCATGCGCACGGTCGCAGATGGACGGACTCTGCTGCTCGGCAGTCCTTCGCTCTTGCGCAGCGAGAACGTCGCCGTGTCAGACCATGCAGCCGACTGGGTTTCGCGCCTTCAGCGTCAGGCCGAGACACCGTTGCTGCTCGCAGTCGACGGAGTCTTGGTCGGGTTGATCAGCCTGCGCGACGAGGTACGGGCGAATGCTCTGGAAGTGTTGAATGCGCTCCGCGCCGACGGTGTGGAACGCATCGTCATGCTCACCGGAGACCACCCCGAGACCGCAGCGGCCGTAGCCGCCGAACTGGGCATCGCCGAGTGGCGGGCCGAGGTGATGCCCGATGACAAACTCGAAGCCGTCCGCAAGCTCCAAGAAGAGGGGTACGTCGTCGCGATGGTCGGTGACGGCACCAACGACGCTCCCGCACTCGCCGTCGCAGATATCGGAATCGCAATGGGGTTGGCGGGCACCGATGTTGCCGTCGAAACGGCCGATGTAGCTCTCGCCAGCGACGACCTTTCACGGCTGCTCGACGTCCGTGATCTCGGTCGACATTCGGTGTCCGTCATCCGCCAGAACTACGGAATGTCCATTGCCGTGAATGCATTGGGCCTCGTGGTCAGCGCCGGTGGAGCACTGTCTCCAGTGCTCGCCGCGATTCTGCACAACGCGTCTTCGGTCGCGGTGGTCGGGAACAGCTCGCGACTGATCCGATACAGAATCTGATCGGTAGCCGCTACTTCGCGTCGCGGAAGTACGGTTCGACAGTGCCCTTGAGCTTGACGAGCATGGGATTGCCGTAGCGATCCTTCGCGGTCGGGACTTCGACGCGCACCCATCCCTCGGTCACGTTGTATTCGCGAACGCTCGTCTTCTCGACGCCGTTGAAGCGAATACCGACGTCCCGGCGAAGAACCTCTTCGTTGTAGAAGGGGCTCCGCGGATCGATCGCGAGGTGATTCGGTGGAACGTCTGTGTTCTGATCCTCTGGCATGGATTTCTTTCGTCGAATGCTGCGTCAGGTGCTCGGTTGATTCTCCGAGAGAATACGCGACCCAGCGCTGTCGGCCCTAGCCCCGCGCCATGTCCACGAATCTGGACAGGTGACGTTGACTCGAGAAAGTCGGGCGGTAAGCCTTGCACGTCGCCGACGTGGCAAGTTGAACTGCACCCCTGTGCCCGGTGCTCCTCCGTCTTCACTGCTTGACTATGTCGGCCCCGGCATGGTGTCCTGAACTTGCTAGCTGAGCCGGCCGCATGGCCGAGGTAGGTTAGCCGTCAAGGGGCCTCCGCGAGGAGGCCCCTCTTCATTTCGGCGGAAACAAGTAGATTCCGTCGCCTCGCTGCGAAACCTTGTTGACATGAATCGGCGCAAGTAGGTCCCACATCTCGTCATTGCAGATCTTCGCCGTTCGCCCGTTGCGGGGGAGAACTTTCACGGAAGCAGCGTAGGCAACAAGGTCCGCAAGCTGTATGAAGTAGGACTGCTGCGAATCTCTGGGTACAGAATCCTCGACAATGTGGCGCGCATTGACCCGGTCGCCTACTGCGGACCAAGTAATACGCCGAAACCGGCGAACCAGCTTTCGCACCTCGTCGTTCTGACCGATGTCGTGGACGATCACGATCGGAACGCCGCTCGCATCACTGCGCTTACGCAGTCGTTCCAATAGATACGTCCACGATCTATCGAAGACGTCGAGATCACGCTTCTGCACGAGGTCCTTGCGAATTGATATTGCGAAGACTCCGGATGACACGGTGACCAGGGATTTCAGATGTCGCTGGTACAGGTCGCGCATTTGCCCATCGCCCAGGCCGAGATCGCGGTAGACCTTCTTCACTCCGACAATATGGTTCGCCTTCGCTTCCTGTCTCATCGGAATTCGGTACAGATCGCGCACAGCCCGTCGCATGTCGATGATGTGGTCCAGCCTTGTCGTCCAATCATCGGCTGGAATCAAGACACATCCGAGTGTGAACGTCGCCGAACCGCCAGCGCCCATGCCGGTATCACCGGACTCGTCAATCTACGCGAACTCCAAGCGCGGCCCGACAACCTGATCCGGAAGTGGCGTCAAGGCAGTCGAATCGCGGTCGGACAAACCGCAACGACCGGAGTCCACGCATGAGCCCGCTCAGCCCACGGGAACATCGCCCTAGCCTCGCGCCATGTCCACGAATCTGGACAAGTGAAGCTGATGTGCCACAGTGATTGTCGCGGTCGGGCCGTTACGGTGCTTACCGAGAATCAGGTCGGCCTCACCGCCGCGGGGGTCGTCGCGCTCGATCGCGTCGGGGCGGTGCAGCAGAATCACCATGTCGGCGTCCTGCTCCAGGGAGCCGGACTCACGAAGGTCGGACACCATCGGCTTCTTGTCGGTTCTCTGCTCCGGGCCACGGTTGAGCTGGCAGACCGCGACCACCGGGCATTCGAGTTCCTTCGCCAACAGCTTGAGCTGACGGGAGAAGTCCGAGACCTCCTGCTGACGCGACTCGACCTTCTTGCCCGACGACATCAGCTGAAGGTAGTCCACCACAATGAGTTTCAGGCCGTTGCGCTGCTTGAGGCGTCGGGCCTTGGCTCGAATCTCCATCATCGTCAGGTTCGGGGAGTCGTCGACGAAGAGCGGTGCTTCGCTGATCTCACTCATGCGACGGGCCAGCTTGGTCCAGTCGTCGTCGGTCATCTTTCCGGAACGCATGTCGCCGAGCTTGATCTTCGCCTCAGCGGACAACAGTCGCATGACGATCTCGGTGCGACTCATCTCCAGGGAGAAGATGACACTGGGCATTCCGTGCTTGATGGAGCACGAACGCATGAAATCCATCGACAACGTCGAATTGTGGGTAGGAATCATCGACTCACTGGCGAGATACAGATGATCCGCGTTGTCGACCTCCACACAGCGAACCGGAACGGAGTCGACTCGGCGAACGTCGACGATGAACCGCGAACCCGACCGCACAGTGGATCCCGCAGCGCGACGTTCCTTGTGCAGTATCTGCTTGCGGTGCAGACCGAACACCACATCGTCCGTTGCGAACGTCAATGTGAATGCCGTCGACGACGCTTCGCTCCGACCTCGCACACTCCTGGTCGACATCTGCACGCGATAGCCCAAACTGACGATCAGCTCGCGCACTCCGAGAACGAGCCGCTCGTTGGTGACCGCGAACTGAACCGAGCCGCCCCCGGTGACTGTGCCGTCTGTGTCGAGCAGACCCGCCAACAACGCACGTCGTTGGGCCTCAGAACTACGGAGGTAGTCGAGCGGTACATGCTTGTCGCCCAGTACGCCGATCGTCCGCAGACGCGCCTGCACGGTCCCGATCGAGTTGCGACATGCTTGGCAGCGGTGCAGACCGGTCGTCACCTTTCCGCAGTCGATGCACGTCGGTGCCGCGACCGGAGCGGACATGAAACGCGCTTTGCCGCCGCACGATTGGCCGCAGGTACGGACACTGAGCGGAAACGGAACGAATTGCTTGCCGCAGACGACACAGTCCTTCGCCTCGACGACCTCGGTAGGAAGCTTGATCGAGTATCGGAGTGCGGCTTTCTCGGACGCCACCACGTGCAGGCCTTCGCCCTCTATCCGGGCAATGATCTCGGGGTCGGCGCTGGTGATCTGCGCGCAGGCCGACGTTCCGTCTCCCAGCCATGCGCCGAGGGTGTACGGCGGTACCAGTAGCTCACGCTCGGGCAGCTGAACGGCCTCGGCGTTGGTAACCGAGTGATTGATGCGCGCATCCTTCGTCGCGCAGCGCACCGTGTTCGCAATGTCCTCGGTGGTGCGCACTGCAGCGAACGTCTTCTGATTACGAGTCCGGTTGGAGTTGACCGCCGCAGCCTGCGCCGACTTGCGTGACGCCCTGGTCTCGGTCAACCACTGATGCTCAGCGTCGGCGACGATGACTGTGCCGTCGGAGAATTCGACTTCGTAGCACGGCCGATCGAGCATGATGTCCGTTGCCGCCACGACGCGGGTCGGCAGCCCGTGGGCGTCGATGAGGTGATCTCCCACAGCCACCTCGCCCATAGTGGTCCAGCCGTCGGGCGTTGGAAGCGGCGTGTCGAGAGCAAGCGCCTTACCAACGCCAGGCCTCGCCGCCACGATGATCATCTGACCCGGGTGCAGGCCGTTGGTGATTTCGTCGAGTTCGGCGAATCCTGTTGGTACACCGAGGGATATGCCGCCGCGGCTGGCGATGGAGTCGATTTCGTCCATCGTGGGCTGCAGCAGCTCCTCGAGGGGGAGGAAGTCCTCGGAGGTACGGCGTTCGGTGACCTCGTACACCTCGGCCTGCGCGCGGTCCACGACCTCGGCGACGTCCTGCCCGTCCGCTCCGGCGTAACCGAACTGCACGATGCGGGTGCCGGCCTGTACGAGCCGGCGCAGAATCGACTTCTCCGCGACGATCTCGGCGTAGTACCCGGCATTGGCTGCCGTCGGCGTCGTCTGGGTGAGGGTGATCAAGTACGGCGGGCCGCCGATGCGCTTGAGCTCCCCGCGGCGATCGAGCTCGGCCGACACGGTCACCGGGTCGGCAGGCTCACCGCGGCTGTAGAGGTCGAGAATCGCGTCGTACACGTTCTGGTGGGCCGGCCGGTAGAAATCGCCGGGACGAAGCACCTCGAGCACGTCGGCGATGGCGTCCTTGCTCAGCAGCATGCCGCCCAGTACCGACTGCTCCGCGGCCATGTCCTGTGGGGGCTGGCGACCGAAGTCCTCGCCGGGCCCCTCGCTGGACGAGGGGCCGGAGTAGTCGGACTGTCCTCGATCGTCCACAACTGCCACGCGAACCGGCCGTCCTCTCCCCATTGTCGTCGGCACCGCCAGGTGTCACCCGGCCGTGCGATGTAGCAAGTTCTACCCCCGGGCACCGACAAGCTTTTTCGGCACCGGATTCGCACTGTCCCGTCGCCGTTGCACGGCATCGAGAGAGACGCTGCACGGACGTTAAGCGCTATCGGCAGGAGTCACAACATGGCTTGGGGATGAACATGTGGATGGAATGTGGATGGTGTTGAACAACCGTGTTGACCGTCTGGGGATAACCTGGGTATAACTTTTCGAGTTTTGGCCTTTTCTGCAGGTCACAGCGTGTACATAAAGTTTTCTTCCTGTGCATCGATTCTGGAGCGGCGTGTCGGCCGAATTGACAGCTCGGGCGTGTTGAGTAAATACGAGGTGAACCAGAAGGTGAACCAGGTCACACCGACTGGGATTGCTCACAGAAACAGACCACCCTCCCGTTTCGACGAGAGGGGCCCGATTCCAACTGTGGAATCGGGCCCCTCGTACGACGCGCTCGGACGTCAGGCGTCACTCTTCTGCGGGCAAGCCGCAGGGTCCAGAACAGTGACCTCCTGGGTACCTATCTGGAGCACTCGTGCCGTCGGAATGTCGAAGAACAGTCCGGTGATTCGCAGCCGTCCCTCCGCGTTGGCTCGGCCAACGACCCGATGACGCGTGAGCGTCTGCAATTGCAACGCCACGTTCACCATGGCGAGTTGATCCGCCTCACCGAAGCCGAGTTCCGCCGCCTGGCGACCCACCACGTGCCCGCTGCGGTACGCGTCGAGGCTTGCCATCCCGTACCCCAACCACTCCGCGACGGACGCGTCTGCGGCGTTCTCCGGCCCGTTCAGCACCGCCTTCATGGCACCGCAGCCCGAGTGGCCACACACCACCACCGACGAGGTGCCCAGTTGATCGACACCGAACGCCAGTGCCGCCTCCACCGAACAATCCTGCCCCTGAGCGGGAACGAGGTTGCCCATGTTTCGGACGGTGAACAAATCTCCTGGACCGCTGCTGGTGATCGTGTTCGGCATGACTCGCGAGTCCACACAGCACAGGAAGAGGGTGTCCGGATCCTGGTTGTCGGTCAGACCCTCGAGGTGCGGACGGATGTTGGGGGCATGCGTGCGGTGGTACTCCGCCACCCCGCTCAATACCGGCCGCAGCGCAGCAGGCGAATCCTCCTGCGCCACATCGCCCTTGAGCTGCCAGGCGCGCCATGGCGCCAACGAGCTGCGTACCGTCGCGGATCCGCGCTTGGGCGGACCCTCGGCGGCAGCCGCCATCGAGGCAGTTCCCACCTCTTCGACCTTCACTGTGCCGCCGCCGAGTTCGTGCTGACGCATCCACTCGTTCAGGGCGTCGTGCACGGCGTGATCGAGGAAGTCCACCCCCAGGTGCACGGTGACGGCGGTGCCTGCGGGAACGGTGGACAGCACGTGTGTCAATCGAGGGAGCGCGAGGAAGCTCAACGAACCCTCGGTGGTGACGCGCCAGGTGCCGTCGACCGTTTCTTCCGCACGTACCTTGGCCCACACCACGCGGCGCAGCACGAGGATGATCGACAGCGCCAAACCGATGAGTACGCCCTCGAGCAGGTTGAGCGCCACCACTCCGATGACCGTGACCGCGTAGACCGCGATGTCCCCGGTCTTGTTCGCAATCTTGATGTCCGCCAACTTGATCAGCTGAACGCCGATCATCACCAGCAACCCGGCAAGTGCCGCGAACGGCACCAATTCGACGATCGAGATGAACAGCACCGAGAAGATCAGAATCCACACGCCGTGCAGAATCGCCGACGCACGAGACTTGGCACCGACCTTGACGTTGGTCGCACTGCGCACGATGACGCCGGTGATCGGCAGGCCGCCGATGGCACCGGAGGCCATGTTTCCTGCGCCCTGAGCCATCAACTCCCGATCGAAGTTGGTGCGCTCACCGCTGTGCATCTTGTCGACGGCAACTGCGGAGAGCAGACTCTCGACACTGGCGATCAACGCGATCGTGATGACGCCGGTCGCGAAAGCGCTCCACTGCCCGTCGGGCATGATCGGGAAGCTCAGCGATTCGATCAGGTTGCCGGGCAGTTCGATTCGTTCGACATCGAGCGAGAAGAAGATCGAGACCGCGGTCGCGGTGACCACTGCGACGAGCGCCGCCGGCACCTTCGTCACCTTCGCCATCATGCCCGACACTCCAGCCAATCGCGGCCAGACGAACATCAGCACGACGACGATTCCGCCGACGACGATCGACGGCCACTGCCCGTTCGCGACGGAGGTGGGGATGGCCAGGAGGTTCCGCACGGCAGAACTCTCGGACTCGCCTCCGAGCAGCACGTGAATCTGCTGCAGCGCAATGGTGATGCCGATTCCGGCAAGCATGGCATGCACCACCACGGGCGAGATGGCCAGTGCGCTGCGCGCGATCCGACTCATACCCAGCAGGACTTGCACCGCTCCGGCCAGAACCGTGATGGCACACGTTACGCCCCAACCGAATTGGTTGACCAGCTCGGCAACCACAACGGTCAGGCCGGCTGCCGGACCACTCACCTGCAGCGGGGATCCACCGAGTATGCCGGCGAGAATTCCACCGACCACGGCGGCAATGAGGCCCGCCATGATCGGCGCACCGGATGCGACGGCGATTCCGATCGAAAGTGGTACTGCAACAAGGAAAACGACCAGCGAGGCGGGTACGTCGTATTTCAGGATCGACCCGACGCGAGACTGCGGCTCGGGTCGGGTCTCGGGACTGGGTTCGGAATCGGGTTCCACGGTCGTGGTCACGGCAGCGTTCCTCCGGGCGTCTAGGCGTCAGGTCGGGTGGATCCAGGTGGTGATGACTTTCGATGTCGCCCCACCCAAAGAATACGCAAAGCCTTGCTTACGAACGTCCGAGGAGAGATGCTTCACAAATCGGAACCCATTGCGGCAGTTGATCTTTGTGAGATGACACGAAAAAGCCCCACGAACCGAGGTTCGTGGGGCTTTGTTCGACCGAAACGGGCCGAAAGCTGAAATCAGCTTCCGACGACCTCCAGCTTGAACTTGGCGGTCACGTCGGGGTGCAGGTTCACGACGATGTCGTGCTTACCCGTGCTCTTGACGTGAGCCTTCGGCAGATCGATGCTGCGCTTGTCGACGACCGGGCCACCGGCAGCCTTGAGAGCAGAAGCGACGTCCGACGCGGTGACCGAGCCGAACAGCTTGCCCGAGTCGCCAGCGGTCTTCACGGACAGCGTGACGGACTCGAGGCCTTCGATGGCCTGCTTGAGCTCGTTGGCGTGCTCGAGGCCGCGGACGGCACGAGCTTCCTGAGCGCGGCGGATGCCGTCGACCTGCTTCTGAGCTCCACGGGTGGCCTGAATGGCCAGTCCGCGGGGCAGCAGGAAGTTACGGCCGTAGCCGTCCTTGACCTCTACGGTGTCGCCAGGCGCACCGAGGTTGTCCACATCAGCGGTGAGGATCAGTTTCATACCAATCGCCCCTTTCTATCGAGCCGTCGCGGCGTAAGGCAGCAGGGCTACCTCACGCGAGTTCTTCACGGCAACGGCCACGTCACGCTGATGCTGGACGCAGTTGCCGGTGACACGGCGAGCGCGGATCTTTCCGCGATCGCTGACGTACTTACGCAGCAACGTCGTGTCCTTGTAATCGATCGCCGTGTTCTTTTCCTTGCAGAAGGAACACGCCTTCTTCTTGAGCACCTTGTCGCGCAATGGCGGTTTGGGCATGGGTCTTTCTCCGTTACATCTGGTTGTTCTCGATCGAAGGATCTAGAACGGTGGCTCTTCGTCTCCGCCACGTCCGCCGAAGGAGCCCGACGCCGCCGGGGCACTGCCCCAGGGATCGTCTCCACCGGAACCGGAGTTGGACGAGGAGTTCGAGCGGCCGCCGCCCGATCCGCCGGAGGAACCGGAGCCGGAGCCGGAGTTGAAGCCGCCTCCGCCGCCACCTCCACCGCGGTTGGCCTTGTTGACCTTTGCGGTGGCGTAGCGAAGTGAAGGTCCGATCTCGTCGACTTCGAGCTCGACGACTGTCCGCTTCTCACCTTCACGCGTCTCGTACGAGCGCTGCCGCAGCCGTCCACTCACGATCACTCGCGAGCCTCGGGTCAAGCTCTCGGCAACGTTCTCCGCTGCCTCGCGCCAGATGTTGCAGCGCATGAAGAGCGCGTCGCCGTCTTTCCATTCGTTCGTCTGACGATCGAATGTGCGCGGGGTGGATGCAACCGTGAAGTTGGCAACAGCCGCACCGGCGGGGGTGAATCGAAGTTCTGGATCAGCCGTCAAGTTTCCGATGACGGTGATGACGGTCTCGCCTGCCATGGTTCCTCTTTCAGTAGTAAGCGTTGTAGATGCCAGCCTAGAGGCGGGCAACGACAATTACTTGCCCTGTCGCAGGACCTTCGTGCGCAGAACGGACTCGTTGAGTCCGAGCTGACGATCCAGCTCGCTGACGGTGGCAGGCTCGGCGTTGAGATTCACAACGGCGTAGATGCCCTCGGCGTGCTTGAGGATTTCGTAGGCCAGACGACGCTTGCCCCACACATCGACCTTGTCGACGGTGCCGCCATCCTTGCGAACGACGTTGAGGAACGTATCGAGCGACGGAGCGACAGTGCGCTCGTCCAGATTGGGGTCGAGAATGACCATCAATTCGTAATGACGCATAAGACCTCATCACCTCCTGTGGACTAGTGAAAACGGCCACGGACTATCCGTGGCAGGAGGGTCGTTGCGTCAGCAACCCCTCGAAGATACACGACAGGGCCCTGACCTGCTAATTCGCGTCGGGCACACGGTCCGGCGTTCGCGCGTCATACTCTTGCACCATGCGATCCGGGGTCCGCGCCAATCCGATGACGGTCGTCGTGGTCGTCGCGATGGCTGCGGTGGGATTGATTCTGGGGTACCTGAACAAGGCCCGATGCGCGGTCGCACCGTTCGACGAGTCCGGTCGCAGCACGGTGTTCGACGCCATCAAGGATTCCTCGGTCTGCTACTCCGACATCCAATTCCTGTGGCTCGGTCGAGACATCGACAACCACATCTTCCCGTACATCCACGGAGCCATCAACAGCGACGGAATCCTCACCGGCGGGACGGTGGAGTACCCCGTCCTCAGTGGATTGCTGATGTGGCTCGGTGCCATTCCCGCGCACACAGACGCGCAATTCCTGTTGACCTCGGCGTTGATCCTCGCGCCGTTCGGGCTTCTCACCGCCTGGATGCTCGGTCGGATGGCCGGCTGGTCCGCGCTGCTGTGGTCGATCGGCCCGCCCTTGGTGATGTACGCCTTCCACAATTGGGAGCTACCTGTCGTGGCCGCGGCCGTCGGCGCGATCTTCGTCATGACGCTGCCGATGTCGCTGCGACGCAGAGCAATTCTCGCGTCTGTGCTGCTGGCGATCGGCTTCTGTCTCAAGCTCTATCCCGGTGCATTCGTGTTGCCGTTGATCGCGTACGTGGTCACCGGCGGCGTCAACGGGCGCGAATCGGCCGACACCGTTCGGGGTCGCTGGGACATTCGCGGCGGCCTGATGGTCGCGGGTGCCGCGATCGGCACGGTCGTGGCGGTGAATCTGCCGTTCGCAGTGCTCGGTTACGAGGGGTGGCGTGCGTCGTTCACGTTCCAGTCGCTGCGGCAGGCAGACCTGACGACCAACTCCATCTGGTACTGGGGACTGCGCCACTTCTACATCAGCGACCAGATGACTCCCGATGCATACGCCGAGGCCGAGGCCTCCTTCCAGGATGTGGTCGACGTCGCGTCGCCGCTGCTGGTGTTCGCCGCGTTCGCTCTTGCGCTGTGGCTCGGATGGCGTCGCGCAAAAGTCGTCGGCACGTACCCGTGGGTCGCGGTGAGCGGATCGATGCTGTGCGGGTTCATGCTGCTGCACAAGGTGCACTCACCGCAGTACACGCTGTGGCTGCTGCCCTTCCTGGTGCTGCTTCGGGTCCCGTGGGGACTCGTCGCGGCCTATCTTCTTGTCGATCTGTCCATGGGAATCGGCGTCTTCAAGTACTTCGCCGCGTTGGCCTCGGGTGCCGATGCCAACGACGAGGAGTTCTTCGTTCTCGTCGGAGTGTGGGGACGAGCGCTACTGCTGGTCGTGTTGTTCGTGTTGTTCATCCGAACGGGCCCGCGGGTTCCTTCGATCGGCGAAACCGACCACAGGTCCGTAACATCTCGCCGACCGACAGCGACATCGCTGACAACATCATCGGGGCAGTAGGGCGCAGAGCGGGGCGAGGACATGACGCAGGTGTCGCAATCGCAGGGTAACGACGAGCATCCGACCACCGCGGTACGACGCGTCGGCCTGGTCGAGGACCACGAATCGGTCGCGCTCGGACTCAAGGCCATGCTCGCGGACGAACCGGACCTCGACCTGGTGTCGATCGCCACCACCGTGGCGGAGTTGCTCGCCCAGCAGCAGGCACTCGATCTGGTGGTCCTCGATCTTCGTCTGGGTGACGGGTCGTCGCCCCGCTCGAATGTGGAGCAACTGCACGCCGCCGGTGCGCGCGTACTGGTGTACACCGGTGCCGAGAACGCATTTCTCGTTCGCTCGGCAGCCCGTGCAGGCGTACTCGGTGTGGTGCGAAAGTCCGCACCTGCGGCCGCGATCGTGTCCGCCATCAGGCGCGCAGCGAGTGGAGGGCAGGTCGTCACGACGGACTGGGCTGCCGCGATCGACGGGGATCCGCAACTTCCCGACGTCGGCCTGAGCCCCCGCCAACGCGAGGTACTCGCCCTCTACGCGTCGGGTGAGAAAGCCGGACGCGTTGCCCGCCTGGCCGGCCTGTCCGAACAGACGGTCAACGATTACCTGGTGCGTATCCGCAACAAATACGCCGAGGCCGGGCGTCCGGCACCGACGAAGACCGATCTGTACAAGCGAGCGGTCGAGGACGGGTGGCTCCCGATGCCCGAACTACCTCCGCAGGACTGATGCACGGTCCGAGCGCCGAGGAACGCCTCGCGCGCTACATGGCCCGCTTCGCCAGTGCCGGTGCATTCGCCTACCTGGCCTTGCTTGCGCCGCAGATTCTGTCGCAGTTCGGTCGCCTGCAGCCTTGGTACACGCCACTGTTCGTGTGTGCGATCTTCGGCCCCGCGCTCGGGCTGTCGTTCGCGTCGTTTCGATGGAGCATGCGACGCATCCGGACACTCGTCACCGCGATGGCAGTCGCATACCTGAGCGGTCAGGTGCTGTGGCTTCCCGCCTTCGATGGACCGCTGCTCGAACTGACCGAATCTGCCTGGATCGCAGTGTTTCCCGGCCTCATCTCGGTCACCACGGCAATCGCATGGTCGAATCGCGCAATCTTCACGTACCTGGTTCTCGTCGCGTCGTTCGGACAGGTTGTCAACTACTACAGCCGAGTCGACCATGGCAACGTTCCACTGTTCTCGGACATCGTCTTCGGCGTCATGTTCTGTGGGCTCTTCACTGTCACAGTCACTTTGGTGGTGCGCACCGGTCGCCTGCTGGACACGACGCGAGTTGCCGCCGAGTATCAGGCCGCAACTGCGGCAGCGAGTGCCGCGAGATCGGTGGAGCGAGAACGGTTCGACGCCCTGATCCACGACGACGTCATGTCGACGCTGCTCTCGGCCGCGCGCGCGGGAAACAGTCCGGCGCTGACCGCGCAATCGAGTACGGCATCGGCCCGGCTGGACCGATTGCGGTCCGGCATCGCCTCGACCGAACGCGTCGGACCCGAGAGTTTCCTCGCCTACCTCCGCTCGGCGCTGTCCGAAGTCGACGACCACGTCGTCATAGATGCCGGCACCGCCGCTGTATCCGTGGACACGACGGTGCCGATGGACGCGGTGCGCGCTCTGTCGGCGAGCGCCGCCGAGGCACTGCGCAACAGCGTGCGCCACGCGGGTGACCGTGCCGAGCGCGAGGTGCACGTTCGCGTCGCCACCGATTCGGTGCGCATCGACGTCCGCGACGACGGATGCGGCTTCGATCCCGGGTCCGTCGCACCGCACCGGCTCGGGCTTGCTGTCAGCATCCGCGGGCGCATGCGTCAAGTGCCGGGCGGATCGGCCGAGGTGACGTCCGAGCCGGGGAGCGGTACCACGGTCACGCTGACCTACCGAGACCCGGGAGATACGACATGACCGACTCCTCCGACGGCGATCGCGACGTCCGGGCGTTTCTCGGGATGAACACCACCAGCGCATACGGCGTGGCCGCGACCTTCCTCGGAACTTACTCGCTGATGAACTTCACGGCGTCGGACGGCGTACACAGCGTCTGGGTGGTGCAGGCGGCGGTAATCCTGGTGTCGTTCGCAGCGTTCGCGCTGGTGGCCGTGCCGGGCGATCCACTCGGTGCAGGGTGGGCGGCGGCCATCAGCGCGGCGGCTCCGGTGGCCACCGCCGTCGTGCTGTCGCAGGTTCCGGTTCCGGTGGCGAACGGACTGCAGACGTGGCCGCTCAGTGCCGCGGTCGCCCTGTGCGGGTTCGTCACTGTGCGAGGACGAACCGCCCTCGGGTGGGCGGCGATGGTGGCCGTGGTCGCAGTGTGTGCCGTCTGGGCAGCGGCCACCGAACAGGGCGCGATGGCAGGCGTTGCCATGTCCGTCATCAGCTTCGCGCCTCTGGTGATGGCAACGTTCTTCGCGTTGACCTTTCGATCCACGGCCGCGGCGGTCTTCGAGCTCCGTGCCCAGTCTCGTCGCCGCGCCGCAGAGGATGCTGCGACGTCGGCCGGCCTCGAAGAGCGAGATCGCCAACTGGAGCAGTTGGACGTTCTCGCCCGGCCCCTGCTGGAGAAGATCGCGAGCGGGTCCGTCCTCGATACCGCGGAGCGTCAGGCCTGCGGACTGCTCGAGGCCACTCTGCGGGATCGGCTGCGTGCACCCGGACTGATGACCGACGACGTCGCCGCGCAAGCGCGGGCCGCTCGGGCACGGGGAGTACAGGTGGTTTTGCTCGACGACGGCGGGCTCGCTGTGGTTCATCCCACAATTTCGGAGCGGGTGAGCGCTGCCGTGTCCGATGCCCTGAGAGGTGCGGTCGGCGGAGTGGTAACCGCTCGGATACTGCCACCCGGCCGAGCGAAGGTCGCATCCATACTGGTCAGCGACTCGAGCGAGGACGTACGAATCGAGGTCGATGCCGACGGTCGACAGTCTGTCGTAGCCCCGTGACACGCTCACGAAACGGTTGACGTTTCAATGCCCCTGAAAATCAGGGCAGAAAAGCCGTGCTTTACCTGTGAGAATCGCTCATGTTGGTTTAGTTGGTCTCAACTCACTTCGGCGTTCGGGAGATTCGATGTCTGCACTACTGGAACCCTTGCCCCACGCGAACGACTCGGCCGTCCCGGCACCGCTGCGTACTCGCGGGTCCATGAGTCTGGTCCCGCCCCCTGTGCAGCTGCACCCCGTGTCTGCCGCCGCGAGCCCTTTTCCGCCTCGACCGGATCTGACGAGCCGGGAGATCGAGGTGTTGCTCTGCTGGATCAGGCATGACTCCAAGACCGAGGTGGCGAAAACACTGTTTCTCTCGCTCGGCACCGTCAATACCCATCTCACCCGAATTCGGGCCAAGTACACCTCGGTCGGGCGACCGGCACCCACCAAAGCCGGGTTGGTCGCGCGAGCCCTGCAGGACGGGCTCGTCGACATCTCGGAGCTGTGAGCCCGTCCGTCAGACGCTGACTGCGGTCTCGACGCCCTCGTTCTCCAGCCGCTTGTTGCGTCGGATGCTGCTCAGCAGGGCGGCTCCGATGAACAGGATCCCCACGAAGCCGGTGATCAGCTCGTTGATGTGCACACCGATCGAGACCAGAAGGATGATGGACAACGCACCGATCGCCCAGTGCGCACCGTGCTCGAGGTACACGTAGTCGGACAACGTTCCCTTGCGGACCAGGAACACCGTGATCGAACGGACGAACATCGCACCGATGAAGCCGAGGCCGAGCGCGATGATGATGGGGTCCGCGGTGATGGCGAAGGCACCGATGACACCGTCGAACGAGAAGGATGCGTCGAGCACCTCGAGGTAGAGGAACAGGAAGAATCCGGCCTTGCCCGTCGCCTTCGCCAGTTCGCTCGGTCCGTGCGAGGACTCCTCGCCCTCTTCTTCGACATGGAAGAGTTCACCGAGTCCGTTGACCGCGATGTAGGTGATCATGCCCAGCACGCCGGAGACCATGACGGTGGAGATCTTGTCGTCGTCGGCGAGGAATTCGGCGCTCAGGACCAGCAGCAGGCCTGCGACGACCACGGAGAGCTGGTCGAGGCGGCCGATGCGGGCGAGGGGCTTCTCGAGCCAGCTCAGCCAGGTGATCTCGCGGTCCTCGAAGATGAAGCCGAGGAAGAGCATCAGCAGGAACATTCCGCCGAATGCAGCGATCTGCGGGTGCGCGTCGGTGAGGAGCGTCTCGTAGCTGGGTGACCCGTCCGGGAAGGTCGCGGCACCGTCGGCGGGCGGGTTGAGCGCCAGATCGATGGCGGCGACCGGACCGAGACCCGACGCAGCCCAGACGATGACCAGTGGGAACAGCAGCCGCATGCCGAATACGGCGATGATGATGCCGATGGTGAGGAAGATCTTCTGCCAGAACTCGCTCATGCGTCGCAGCACGGTGGCATTGATGACGGCATTGTCGAAGGACAGCGACACCTCGAGTACACCGAGGATGAGGACGAGGATCATCGCCTCGATCCCGCCGTACAGGAAAGCCACGATGACGGACACGATGGTGACCGCGATCGACCATCCGAAGATCTTGACAACCACTGGCGTGGCCTTTCTCGAGACTGAAGACGGAAAAACCCCCGCCCATCATGAATGACGAGGCGGGGGTACTCCCAATCTTGAGAGGGCCTTTACTACACGTTTACTCCGAAATCGCGAGCGATTCCTGCGAGTCCGGAGGCGTAGCCCTGACCGACCGCGCGGAACTTCCACTCCGCGCCGTTGCGGTACAGCTCACCGAAGACCATAGCGGTCTCGGTGGAGGCATCCTCGCTGAGGTCGTAGCGAGCGAGCTCGGAATTGTCGGCCTGGTTCACCACGCGGATGAAGGCGTTGCGCACCTGTCCGAACGACTGCGAGCGTGCGTCCGCGTCGTAGATCGAGACGGGGAAGACGATGGTCTCGATCTCCGGCGGCACCGCGGCGAGATCGACCTTGATCTGCTCGTCGTCGCCTTCGCCCTCACCCGTGGTGTTGTCTCCGGTGTGCTCGATCGAGCCGTCGGGAGACTTCAGGTTGTTGAAGAACACGAAATGCCCGTCGCTCAGGGCCTTCTTCGTCGAGTTCAGAGCGATGGCGCTGGCGTCGAGGTCGAAGTCGGTGCCGGTCGTCGTGCGGATGTCCCATCCGAGTCCGACCACGACCGCGGTCAGGTTCGGAGCTGCCTTGGTGAGCGAGACATTGCCACCCTTGCTGAGGCTGACGCCCATGGAGAGGTCCTTTCGCAATTGGTTTCCCGTTACGGGTTCAACCGTAGTGGGAATGTCCGGTTCTTGGACGTACTCTGCCAACGAGTCCGACATCGCCAGGGTTCCCGTCAGTACTATCGAGCAGGTGACAAGTCGCTGGCCTGGGGTGTTCCGCCGAGGTGCCGAATCGGACGCCGCCGCGCGTCGTTCCCAGGACAACGCTGTCGCCGCTTTCCTCGATATGGACAAGCGCCAGTCCATCGCCTCGGCAGGCGTCGAGGCCACCACCGCTCTGCGGCCGCAGGATCGACTCGCCGGCCGATGGGCCGACACCGAGAAGCAATGTTTCGACGCTGGAGCCGCGTATCTCGCCGCCGTCGATCAGTTCGACGGAATCACCACGGCCGCTGCCAGATCGGCATTCGACCGCGCGACCGCGCTGCTGTACGACGCGAGCGCGGCCGTGGATCGGTTCTACGACGCCCATCGAGCCACCCTCGAGCAAGCGTCCGCTCAGTTCGCAGCTACCCCGCGTCTGGTCCAGGACGCACTGGCCGAGGCCGACGCAGCTCGATCCACAGTCGACGAACAGTTTGTCGCGTATCCATCGCTTCGCCAGGCATGGCGCGAACTCGATTCGGCAACAACGCAATTGCAGGCCGATCAGCGTGACCCTCTGCGCGCCCGAGAGCACGCGGCCCTCGTCCGCGACCGGGCTGCCGAACTGCGTGCGGCCGTCGAGTCTGCACCGGGACGTCTCCAGGAAGCCCGAACGGCGCTGGCGTCGGTGCGCACCCGAATGGAAGCCGTACGAACGAGATCCGAGGGCATCGCTCCCGCTTTCTCGAGCTTGCTCCGCGAGTTCAACGCCAAGAGCTCGGCAGACCTGTCACGAAACGAACGGTCGAGTGCGCGCCACATCGAGCAGGCGGACGAGGATCTGCGCGCGGCGAGGTCTGCACTCGACGCAGGCAATCCGGAGCAGTCGCTGGATCTGGTCACTCAGGCTCGCCAACACCTGAGCGATGCCGAACAACTCGTCGACGCTGTCACCGACCGCGTGCATCTCCTCAGAGCGGTCAAGGCGGATCCGAAGGAGACCGAGAACAAAGTGCGGTTCAAACTTCGTGACGCTCAACAACTCGCGATCAATCGCGGTCTGGTTGCCGAATGGGGCTCGGTGTTGGATGCTCAGCTCGCCCGGATCGACAGGGCGAGCACCGCGCTGACGGGTACCCACCCCGACTACTGGTCATACCTGCAGGATCTGGATACCATTTCGGACTTCATCGCAGGCGTTATCGACCGCATGCGCAACTCGCACTGATCACATTCACACGAAGGACAGTGGTGCAACACTTTCGCCATCTCGACGCAGACACCCGTGAACGAGTGTTCTTCATGCAGCCCGAAGACATCGAGACGAGCGACGGAAACAGCCTCGTGGCAACAGCTCTCGGGGCAACGCTGTATATTCCGGCGACACGCCCCGACCTGACTGCGACGGTGAACAAACGCACCGACGAGGGCGTGCGGTCCATCGTCATCGATCTCGAAGACGCTGTAGCGGACCATGATCTGGAAGAAGCACTGGCCAACACCGTGCGAACTCTCAACGAACTCTCGGGTTCGAGATCGCTGGTGTTCGTCCGGGCTCGCACCGCCGAGCACATCCGGAGCATCTGCGCCTCCCTCGACCACGGTGCCACCGGACTCGCCGGATTCGTCGTACCGAAGTTCACGGCCGCACGCGGAGCCGAGTTCCTCGACGAGATCGTCGCCGCGTCGCACGCACACGGCACGCGCCTGTTCGCCATGCCCGTTCTCGAATCACCGGAGGTTGTGCACCGGGAGACACGTGACTCGGAACTGGTCGCCATTCGTGAACTCCTCGGCCGCTACCGCGAGATCGTGCTGGCCGTGCGCATCGGTGCCACCGACATGTGCGGCACATTCGGTATCCGCCGCGACCGCGACCTGACGATCTACGACGTCCGCGTCGTCGCCGATGTCATCAGCGCCATCGTCAACCACCTGGGCCGGTACGACGGGTCCGGATTCGTCATCAGCGGACCCGTGTGGGAGTACTTCGCAGACCACGAGCGCATGTTCCGTCCCCTGCTGCGACAGACGCCGTTCGTCGACCAAGAGGCTGTGCGCTTCCGCCAGCAGCTGGTCAGCAGCGACCTCGACGCCCTGCTGCGCGAGGTGGCCCTCGACCGAGCCAACGGCATCCAGGGAAAGACCGTCATTCATCCCTCGCACGTGCCTGCTGTGCATGCGCTGTCCGCGGTGACGCACGAGGAGTATCACGACGCACTCGACATTCTCTCCTCGGACCAGGGTGGCGTGCAGGCGTCCGGCTACCGCAACAAGATGAACGAGCTGGGTCCGCACCGTAATTGGGCGAAGCAGACGGTGTTGCGATCCAAGGCATTCGGAGTCACCAACGAAGGAATCACGTTCGTGGACCTGCTGACCGCATTGGCACAGCGATGAACGCGAACCCGGCTGACGGGATTGCTCTGACCGACACCGGTTCGTCCTCGTCGTGGACGGCGACACAGTTGGTGCGGCCCGGTCTGCGGCGCAACCCCCGCCGCGCCCACCTGTTGGTCTCGACCGTGCTCGGCAAACACATACCCGTGGATCCGGACGTCGTCATCGCGGCCGGCAGCGAACTGGCCGCCCTGGTGCGCACCGCGGTCGAGGGTGCCGATGTCGACGTTCTCGGATTCGCCGAAACCGCAACGGGATTGGGCCACACGGTCGCGACTGCTCTGGGCGCGCACTGCTACCTGCACTCGACGCGTCGAACCGTTCCCGGCATGACCGTGCACGGGGAGTTCGAGGAGGGCCATTCGCACGCCACCGACCACCTGCTGATGCCCACCTCGGCCGATCTCCTCGCCGGCGACCTGCCGTTGATTCTCGTCGACGACGAGATCTCGACCGGAGCGACCGCACTGGACGCGCTGCGGCAGATTCACTCCTCGGCCGAGCGCACGCACTACGTCATCGCGTCCTTGGTCGACATGCGCACCGACGAGCATCTGGCGGCAGCTGCCGCGGTGGCAACAGAACTCGGCGTTCGGATCGACAACGTGAGCCTGGCCCAGGGGTCGGTGGACCTGGAGCCGGGTCTGGTGGAGACGGTGCTCGCCCTGCCCGACCCGGTATTCAATCCCATTGCTACACAGTCCGGTACGGTGCGCCGCGTCGACGCCCAATGGCCGTCGACCTTGCCCGACGGCGGACGCCACGGATTCCTCCGGTCCGACACGACGGGCTTCGACTCTGCGATCGATGTTCTCGCAGGCAGCGTCGATGCCTCGCTCCCCGAAGCAGGATCGGTGGTCGTCATCGGCCACGAAGAGCTCATGTACCTGCCGCTCCGACTGGCGGCGGCGCTGCAGAAGCGGGGACACCGTGCGCTGTTCCAGACCACGACACGATCGCCCGCATACGTACTCGACATGGAGGGTTATCCGCTGCGCCGCGGCTTCGAATTCGCTGCGCCCGAGGACGAATCGGGACTGCGCTATCTCTACAACGCGTCCGCCCCACACGACGCCACGCTGGTGCTCGTGGCCGACGCCCCCGCAGACACCGAGAACCTCACGGCGGCAGCCCGGACCCTTGCTGCGTCGGGCATCGACGTACTCCTGGTGGTCGTGACGGGGGCCGATCCGGTGGCGCTCGAGATGGCTCGGCGGGCACGTCCGCTCCGCGGACCCGAATTCGGTTCGTACGCAGCGGAAGAAGTCACCTGGTTACTCAAGGACCTTTCGTCCGTCTCACTCGAAGCAGGAATCGAGGAGCGGGAGAAGCGTATCCAGGCCGGTGAGGCACATTATGCAGAGACGCTCCCGGTCGAATATCAACCCGACCTCGCCTACCGCGAACTGTTCGAGAAGGTACTGCAGGAGAGCGCGTCTCGGCTGGCGGTCGCCGTGGGAACCGTCACCGAGGTCGTGCTGGCCGAGCGCGGACGCGGGATCGTCCTCGCGTCCCTGGCTCGAGCAGGCACACCCGTCGGTATCCTGATGCGCCGCTGGGCATTCGCGGCGCACGGCATCGAGATTCCGCACTATGCGGTGTCGATCGTGCGCGATCGGGGCATCGACGCCGTGGCACTGCGCTACCTCGCAGAGCATCACGACTCACGCTCGGTGGTGTTCGTCGACGGCTGGACCGGCAAGGGTGCGATCGCCCGCGAACTCACCGCTGCATTACGGGATTTTCCCGGGGCCGAGTTCGACGACGATCTGGCCGTGCTCGCCGATCCGGGCAACTGCGCTCGCACCTACGGGACCAGAGACGACTTCCTCATCGCGTCGGCCTGCCTCAATTCGACCGTATCGGGATTGGTATCGCGAACAGTGCTCAACGACAGCCTGATTCGTCCCGGAGACTTCCACGGTGCCAAGTACTACGCGGATCTCGCACCCGACGACGTCTCGCGTCACCTGCTCGACACCGTCGCTGCGCGATTCGACGATGTCCGCGACGAGGTCGCCGCCTCGGTGACCGCCGTGCTCGCCTCCGACCGCACCCCCACCTGGTCGGGATGGGCGTCGGTCGAGAGGGTCCGCGCGGAGTACGGAATCTCGCACGTCAATTTCGTCAAACCCGGAGTCGGCGAGACCACGCGGGTGCTGCTGCGCCGAGTCCCGTGGCGGGTGCTGGTGCGGGATGCCGAAGCGCCCGAGCACGAACACATTCGGATGCTCGCCGCGGCCAGGGGAGTGCCGGTGGACGTGGTTCCCGATCTCGCGTACTCGTGCATGGGGCTGATCAAGAACGTCTCGAGCGGAGAGGCGTCGTGAGTGCCCTCGTCGCTGTGGATCTCGATCGCACGATGATCTTCTCCGAGGGCGCACTCGGTGTGCCCCTGGACGATACGTTCGAGTGCGTGGAGATGTACGAGGGAAAACCACTGTCGTACATGAGCTCTCGCTCGATGTCTTTGCTTCGGGAGTTGAGCGAGACCATGGTCGTGGTACCGACCACCACGCGAACCATCGAACAGTTTCAGCGGATCGCGCTGCCCGGTGCACCCTGGCGGTACGCCATCACCAGCAACGGCGGCAACATCCTGGTCGACGGTACGCCCGACTCGAGCTGGCGCAACGGGTTCGAGCTGGATCTGGCGGGCATCGGGGCAGAGTTGAGATCGAGGGTCTCCGAGGACTGGGTACTCAAGTACCGCGAGGCCGACGGCCTCTTCTGCTACCTGGTGGTGAACACGGCCGCCGTGCCCGACGGGTTCGTCGCAGAGTGGTCGCAGTGGTGCGCCGCTCGCGACTGGAACGTCTCACAGCAGGGTCGCAAGATCTACACGATGCCGAACGCGGTGTGCAAGAGCTCCGCGGTGGCCGAGGTTCGTTCCAGGCTCGTTCAGGACGGCACGCTCGACGCCGATGCCCGAGTCTTCGCCGCAGGTGACGGCGCACTCGACGCCGAGATGCTCATCGCTGCCGACGCCGCGATCCGTCCGCGGCACGGCGAACTCGAGTTGCTGGGTTTCGCCCGCCCCGGGCTCACGGTCACCGACTCCTCCGGCGTCCGGGCCAGCGAGGAAATTCTCGAGTGGCTACGGAACCGAACTGCCGTGCGCCGCGTCTAACTGGTCGTCGGGGAGACAGACGCAGGGCAAGGGGTGGGCATGACGGATCCGTACGAGGAACTCGCAGCAACGATCGACAACATCGTCAGCAGTACGTTCGTGACGCCGGTGGGTCCCGAATTTCTCGACTCCGTTCTGGACGCGGCATTCGAGAAGGCGAACGTGGCCCTCGACTACCGCGGCGAGTTCGAGCCGACCGAAGTGGTCATCACCGAGGCGTTCGAGGTGATGCCGCACGAGGAGATCGTGGCCATGGTCGGATCGCTGGGCACAACCACCATCGTGAACTCGTCCAAGAACTGGAACGACTTGTCCGCTGCCGCAACCACCGGATCCGACGGCTTTCGTTCCGGCATCGAGGCGGCCATGACGTCGGGCTGGTCGGGACCGACGGCCGATGCCGTCCGCGGCGGTGTGGGCAACTACGTTTCGTCCGCGACCGCGCTGTCCACCTCGATGAGCTTGATCAGCAACAAATTGCTCGAGGCGCACTCCGGTTTCACGCAGACACAGTCGAGGATGCCACCGGTGGTTGCGGCCGGAAGCAGCATCATGATCGATGCCCTTCTCCCCGTTCCCTTCGCCGCCAAGGAAGCCGTGTCGGCCCGAGAGGAGCAGCAGGAAGAAGCACGCCGAATCATGCGCTCGGTCTACGTACCAGGGGTGCTGCAGTCCGATTCCCAGGTCCCGGTGCTGCCTGCCGCACACAATCCCGTCGCCGACGGTGGCGTGTCCACCGGCAGCTGGGGACTCGGCAATTCCGCCGGGGGCGGAGGTGGGGGCATCGGGTCGACCTCGCCCGGCGGCTCCGGTACCGAGGGCGGGGCTGATTCGGTAGCGCAGACGCAGGCCGGTGGCGCGGAGGCTGCCGGGGCGGGTCGTACCGATTCTGCTGCATCGGAGCAGCCCGGGTCCGGTGGTTCGGGTTCGCTGCCTCCGGCCGACAACTCCGGTGAAACGCGTGCCGCATCTGCCGCGCCCGGATCTGCGGGCGGCGGTGTGAGTTCCGGAGCAGGGTCCGGCGGCTACGGCGGAACAGGGCACGGTGGCAGCGGCTTCGGAGGGTCCACTGGTTCGGGCTACGGCGGCGGTGCGGGATACGGAGGCGGTTCCGGCGGAGGTTCCGGTGCCGGGTCGGGTTACGGCGGCTCGGTTCTCGGCTCTCCGATCGGCGGCGGGACGGGCGGCGGCGGTGCGGGCAGCAACGGGGCGGGCGGTCCGGGCGGCGCAGCTGCGGCGTCGGCCGGCCGCGCGGGAGCGCACGGCATGCCGGGAATGGGTGCCATGGGCGGAGCGGGCGCGCGCGGAGCCGGCGACAACGACGGCGAGCACGCCACTCCCGGTTACCTCGTCGACGTGAGCAACGGCAGCGAACTGATCGGTGACCTGCCCCTGGTCGCACCGCCGGTACTGGGCGGCTGACAATGACGAGTTGGACCTTGCAAGGCATCGACTTCATGATGCTCTGTAGCCGCTACGGACGAGACCGACTGCCGTACCCTCTGGCGGTGACCATGGACGTCGACACCGTGGACGAACTGCGACAACTGCGACAAGAGGCGTCGGCGAGGATCGACGCGCTGATGAACGACGAGCTCAGCACAGCCGTACGGACCATCGTGGAACCGATCGTCCGAGTCGAATGCCGTAGTGACACAACCGATTCCCCGCACACCGGCCTACGCGCGCACGCAGCGATACGGCACGATGTGGCCGCTGTGCTCACTCAGCAACCGGGGCCCGACGCCTCCTGCGGCGGTTCCGTCACGATCGAGTTGACGAGCCCTACCCGCGCACCGGCCCGAGTCCTCGGATCGCTACCGGCCGACGTCGCTGGGCGCCGACCGGCTGCCAGACTCGAACACGTCAGGGGCGCAACCACGTCGGGTGGGTCCCACCTGTCCACCGCAACACGAGGGGCGACCGCGGACGAGCAATTCCGATCGTTCTTCGACCGACCGCGGTCGGCAGTGGGCGAAATCATCGTCGCGCGCGGGACGACCTACGACAACCGACGCGATACGGACGCCGTCTCGTTCTTCTGGATGGACTTCGAGCAGGACGGCCGCTACCTCGTCCGCTCCGCAGAGTCGATCGACATCGTGCCTGCCGATACCGCTGGGCTGGCATCGGAGATCGGACGGCATGTGGCGATCGCGCTGAGGCGGTGATGGCGGCCGGCCCTTGACACCGTATCGATTTTCGATAGGTTATCGATATTCGTTATTATCGACTATCGATATGGAGGCGGCGGAATGGCATACGGACTGGGCTCGGCACGAGCCAACACATGGGCAATGGCGTTCTACGCGGCTGCAGCAATGGTGTGGTCGGGGAGGAGGTTGTGGGAATACCACTCCTCGGACTACGTCAGCGCCGCCGTCACGCCTCGGGAGGGCTCTCCAACGCTCGACCTGTACGGCGGACAGTTGCAGCCGGGCAACGCCATCGAGCTCAGTGTCGCCAAAAGCGACGTCCAGCGACTCATCGGCATGATCGACTTCATGAGGTACGGCGAGATCGTGGCCGGCGGAATCCTCATCCTGGTGGGGATATTCTTCGCGTACCGATTCTTCGACAATGTCATCAAGGAAACCCCGTTCAGCACCCGTGCCAGCATCGACCTGGCCGTGGTTGCCGCCTGCCTGGTGCTGTACCCGGTCATCACCGGAGCACTTCGAGTGATGAGTACGAATGCTGTTCAGGGCGCGCTCGAGACGACCGAGCTCACCGATACTGCACGGAGCCTCGGCGCGTTCTGGCTGGCCGTGATCGTCGCGATCGTCCTGCAGTTCGTCTACGCGGTTCTCCGGCAGGGCACCAAGCTCGCTCGCGATGCCGAGGGCCTGGTCTGATGGCCGAAGAGTTCGTCGACCACCTTGTCGTCTGCCATCTGGGCGAGATTCTCGACGCCCGCGGCATGACGCTCGCCGAACTCTCCCGTCTCGCGGGAGTCAGCGTCGTCAATCTGTCGGTGCTCAAGAACGACCGCGCCAAGGCCATCCGATTCTCGACGCTCACCGCCGTCTGCCGCGTTCTCGGCTGCACACCCGGCGACCTGTTCACCCTGCGCCCGATCTGACGTCCGCTCGGCCACACCAGTCGGACAAATCGAACAAGTACATTGGATGACGGTAACCAGCACTACGAGAGAGAGTCCATCACATTGTCTGCTCCGGCCGGTCAACCGTTGTCCAAGGGTCAGAACGGCCCCCTCACCGTCGGTGACGTCGTCGTCTCCATCTCGCTGGCCGTACCCGCGGACCTGTCCGCGCTGATGGTCACCGACGCCGGAAAGGTGCGCACGGACGCCGATTTCGTGTTCTTCAACCAGCCCACCGGCCCTGGCGTCCGCCTCGAGCCCGGCCAGGGCGGACCGGCTCGGCTCGCCGTATCGCTCGCGTCGATTCCCACCGATATCGAGCAGATCCGCGCGGTCATCACCCTCGACGACGCGTCGAGCAACTTCGGTCGATCCGCCGCGCCCGTTGCACGCGTGAGCGACACGGCTGGAAATGTGTTGTACGAGTACACGATCGACGGCTTGAGCTCGGAGTCGATCGTGATCGCACTGGAGATCTACCGTCGTCAGGGTAGTTGGAAGGTCCGAGCCGTCGGGCAGGGCTACGCCGGCGGGTTCGCCGCGCTGGTCACCGACCACGGTGTGTCCGTGGACGACGCACCCGCTGCCGCGCCGACACCTCCTCCCGCTCCCGCCACTCCACCGCCACCCGCTGCGCCGCCGGCACCCGCTGCGCCGCCGGCACCACCGGCCGCCCCGGTCCGCACCGAGGCTCCGGAAGTCAGCCTCACCAAGTCCAAGCCCGTCAGCCTCACGAAGGGTCAGAAGGTCACCCTCCGCAAGGACGGCGGGGTTGCTCTCACGGTCATCCGCATGGGCCTCGGGTGGGACCCGGTGACCACTCCGAAGAAGGGCGGATTCTTCGGTGGCGGCGGCCGAGCCGCGAACATCGACCTGGACGCGTCGGCGATCATGCTCGCCGACCGCAACGTCAACGATGTCGTCTACTACGGGCAGCTCAAGGCCAAGGACGGCTCGATCGTGCACCAGGGCGACAACCTCACCGGTGAGGGCGAGGGCGACGACGAGGTGATCGTGGTCGACCTGACGAGGGTGCCCAAGCACGTGACCGGCATCATCTTCACGGTCACGTCCTACCGCGGTCAGACGTTCGAGCAGGTCGCGAACGCATTCTGCCGTCTGGTGGACAACACCACCAACACCGAACTGGCCCGGTTCACCCTGCAGGGCGGCATGCCGTTCACCGGCCTGGTGATGGCGAAGGTGTACCGCCAGGGCAGTGAGTGGAAGCTCCAGGCCATCGGCGACGGCATCCAGGCCAAGCACGCCGGTGAAGCCGTCAAACAGCTCGGGCGCTATATGTGACCTTGCGGGTAGTTGTCGGTCGATCTGCAGCGCCGTCGAGCACGCCACCGAGCGGGTCGACGGCGCTGCCGTTTCGAATCAGATCCTCGGCCGGACGGTAGATCTGCCGAACGATCAACGCGCACAACCCGATCACGGCGACGTCGCGCACCACAACGGTCGCGGTGAACCACTGTTCGGGTAGACCCTTGTTCTCCACCCCCAGGTAGTAGTACATCCGCGGGAACCAGACGAACGCGTCGATCGCCATCCACGCCAACAGAATTCGGCGATGGGGCAGGGCCAGTACCGCCAGCGGAACCAACCACAGCGAATACTGCGGGCTCCACACCTTGTTGGTGAGCAGGAACCCGGCCACCACCAGAAACACCAACTGCGCGAGCCGCGGACGCGTCGGTGCCGTCGTGCCGATGTACGCGATCAGCGCACACACGATGGCGAACAACACGAGCGTCACGGCATTGAGAACCAAGGGCTTGTCGCCGGGGTAGAGGGGCCCGTCGAAACCGGTCCACCCGGTGAACGACGTGACGACGTTGTACAGCGAATCAGGGTCGGCTCCGCGTTCGGAATTGAGCCGGAAGAACTCGTACCATCCAGACGGATACAGCAGTGCGAGAGGCAGATTGACCGCCAACCAGGCCCCGATCGCGGAACATGCGGTGATGCCCCACTCGCGCATTTTTCCGGTGCGCCAGCACAGCACCAGCAGCGGACCGAGGAACAGCAGGGGATAGAGCTTGGTGGCACCGCCGAGACCGATCAGAATTCCGGCCAGAACCGGCCGCTTCTTGGCCCACGCCAGAAGCCCGGTGAGCGCGAAAGCCGTTGCGAGAGCGTCGAAATTTGTGAAGCCATGCACGATCACCAACGGTGAGGCCGCCACGAGGGCCGCATCCCAGATGCGGCGTCCGGCAGCTATCGCGGTGGCCCAGACGGTGACCAACCAGGCCACGGCCAGCCCGAGGGCGACCACGTTGAAATACACGACGACCGGCAGCGCTTGCGGCAGGAAACTCAGTGAGTTCCACACCTTTCCGACGACCATCGAGCCGTACTGGTACAGCCCCGCAAGCACCGGGTACTCCATGTACCGAATCTGGCTGGACCCGTCGGCCTTGGTTTCCTCCCAGGACTTCTTGTACGGGAACGCGCCTTGGTCGAGTCGCTCCGCGCCGTAGAGCGGCACGGTGTCGGAATAACACATCGCCACGTACTGCCGACTGCCGCTCCAGTCGAGTCCCAATTCACCGCCCGGCCCCACCGGGGCCTGCTGAATACATGCAGCCTTGGCGAACCAACCGAAGCAGAGGAAGACCACCGCCAGCAGCAGAACGACGCGTAGTGCGGTGAACCAGCGCTGCCGACCGATCAGCGCGTGCTTTCCGACCGGACCACCGATGACCGAGGACAGTTCCCCGGTCATCGGATCGGTGCGACTGGGCAGATCGCGGTCTGCGGCGTTCGCCGAGTCGAGGCGACCGGGGCTGGCCACGGCTCGACCCTTGCGGTCGGGTTCGGTCGTCACCGCTGGAGTCGTTACTGCCCGGGTGCCACTGGTTCGGGCGCTGCCGGTTCGGGTGCCGCCGGTTCAGGTTCCGCGGGCTGCGCCGGTGCCAGCCCGGGTAGCGGAATGGTCACGCCGGGCAGAATCTCGACCTGCCGCGGAGTGATGACCACCGGCGGCGAGATCTCCGTCGGAATCGGCAGAGTCACCTGTGGCGGAGCTGTCGACGGTGCCACCGTGGTCGTCGGGGCCGGTGCGGAGTACTGCGGCACCCCGGCCTGACCCGCGATGGCCTCGGGCGTCGGGAAGGTCTCGTTGGAGGTGCCGTCCAACGTGCCGTCCATCGTGTCTTTCCAGATGTCCGACGGTAGGCCCGAACCATAGATCGGCCCGCCGTAACTGTTCTCGAGCGGTAGACCCTGCTCGGTGCCGACCCACACCGCCGTGGACAGCGACGGCGTGTAGCCGACCATCCAGGCGTCCTTGTTCTGCCCGGTGTCTCCGAGCTGAGCGGTACCGGTCTTGGCTGCCGACTGACGTCCGCCGGCCAGGTTGTGACCGTTGGAGTAGCCAGCGATCGGACGCATCGCCGACGTCACGTTGTCCGCGACTGCGGCCGAGACGACCTGCTGGCCCGCCTCGGGAGCACGATCGAGCAGCACAGTGCCGTCGGCCGTGACGACCCTCTGCACGAAGTGCGGAGTGTGATAGACGCCGGACGCCGCCAGTGTCGCGTAGGCCGAGGCCATGTCGAGGACTCGGGATTGGTACTGGCCGAGCACGACTCCGTAGTTCGGGCCTGCGTTATCGGGCTCGGTCAGGGTGGGGCCGACGCCGTCGATCTCCTGTGGGATGCCGAGCGTGTGGGCCATGTCCGCGATGGCCTGCGGACCGTTGTCCATGCTGAGCATCATGCGGTAGAAGCTCGTGTTGAGCGACCGCTTGAGCGCCTCGGCGATGGTGCAGGTTCCGCAGGATGCGCCCTCGACGTTGCTGATCTCGATGCCGTTGACGTCGAGCGGAGAACTGTCGTACATCTTCGACAGCGGAATGCCCTGGTCCAGCGCGGCGGCCAGACCGAACACCTTGAACGACGATCCGGTCTGCAACCCGGACTGCGCGAAGTCGAACCCTCGTCCATCCGCGCCGCCGTAGTACGAGCGGACCGCGCCAGTGCGGGGATCGATCGACACCGACGCCGTCCGCAGCTCGGACGGTTCGCCCTCGAGGTTGTCGTTCACAGCCTCGACCGCAGCCGCTTGAGCCTTCGGATCGATGGTCGTGGTGATCTGCAGGCCCTCGGTGTTGAGGTCCTGATCGCTGATACCCACAGCTGCCAACTCGCGCAGCACCTGAGCCTTGATCAGACCGTCCGGCCCTGCGTCCTGGGCATCGCCGGTATCGACCTGTGAGGTAGGGACCACCGCCGGGAACATCATCGCCTCTCGCTGGGGCGCGTCGAGCTGACCCTGCGAGACCATTCCGTCGAGCACGTAATCCCAACGAGCTTGCGCGCCGGTGGGGTTCACCTCGGGATCGAGGTTGGATGGCTGCTGGATGACCGCGGCCAGGACCGCACCCTCTTCGACCGAGAGCTGATCCACGGACTTGCCGAAATACGCGGTCGAGGCGGCGGCTATGCCGTAGGCACCGCGTCCGAAGTAGATGGTGTTGAGATACGCCGCGAGAATGTCGTCCTTGGACCACTGACGCGCCATCTTCGAGGAGATCACGAGCTCACGCATCTTGCGGGTCAGCGTCCGATCGTTACCGACCAACGCGTTCTTCACGTACTGCTGGGTGATGGTCGAACCGCCGCCTGCGCTGTCGCGTCCGAGGACGTTGTCACGGAGAGCTCTGCCGAAACCGGTCACCGAGAATCCGGGATTGGAGTAGAAATCGCGATCCTCGGCCGAGAGCACGGCATTACGCACATGCTCCGGAATCTGGTCGATCGTCACGTCGGTGCGGTTGCCCTCGGGTGGCACCACCTTGCCGAGCACACTCGCACCGTCGGCGGCGAAGATCGTGGCGACCTGGTTGGTCCTGATATCGCCGGGGCGCGGCACGTCCTCGACGGTGTACGCCACCATGAACGCCAGGATCGGCACGATCAGACCCAGGGCGATCAACGCGTACATCGTGCGTCGAGCTACCCGCCACTTGGACTTCTTCTTCGTATTCGCGGCGGAACCTCTTTCGGGCGGCTCGGGCGGTTCGCTGCCCGAGGAGAGAACTGATGGATCGTTCGGTTCGTGGGGTGGTGGCACAGCACCGGACCGGGTGACGCCCGTCGGGGCTCCGGATCGAACCGGAGGTGCGACGGGCGGCTCCCCGTAACGGCGTTCACCGTAGGGGCGGTCGCCCGCGGGACGGCCGCTCGCCGGATCGACCGGCGGCCTCCCCTGCGGAGGACGCCCCTGTGGCGGCATCGGACGCTGACCGGGGGGCGGTCCGGGTCGCTGTCCGGGAGGAGGTCCTGGTCGCTGCCCGGGAGGCGGCATCGGAGGTCTGCCCTGTGGCGGCAGCGGACGCTGCCCGGGAGGGGGTACCGGGCGCTGCCCGGGGGGCGGTCCGGGTCGCTGACCGGGAGGAGGTCCTGGTCGCTGCCCGGCAGGCGGCATCGGAGGACGACCCTGCGGCGGCACCGGACGCTGCCCGGGAGGGGGTACCGGACGACGCCCGGGTGGATCGGAATGTCGACTGCCGCGCGGCGACCCGGGCACGTCGGGACGCCGTCCGGAGTCGCTACGGCCCGGTTCGTTGCTACCCGGGTTGTTGTCGTAGGGGGAACTCACGTACGAATCTCCAGTAATTTCGGCGGCCGCGTCGAATTCTCGGTGAATGGGGTCAGCGGAGCGATTGTGTCATTCACTCGCTGTTCGACGGTTCGGTTGACGGGAACCCGATCGCGGACGACGGGGTTGCTTGGGCGCAGGGACGGCCCCGAGGACGTAGGACTGGACGAGGTGGTTCCAACTGCACGACCGACACACCTCGACCACGTGGACCGAGAACTCCTCCTGGGTCGCCGCCAGGCGGACGAGTTCGTCCGCCGTTCTCGCCGACCCGGACAGTGTCCCCAGTTTCTCGCCGAACACCCAGGACACCAGCGTGAGCTGCTCCTTGCGGCAGATGGGACAGACCACGTCGCTGCCACGTCCGTGGAACTTGGCAGCGCGCAGCAGGTACGGATCTGCGTCGCAGACCGCTGCCACGCCCGTCCTACCGGAGTAGACCTCGGCCAGCAGCGACCGACGCTGAAGGGCGTAGTCCACCACCTGTCGCTGAAGTCGCACGGGGACCAGAGTACGTGCGGGCCCACCGATGCGGACCTGCGAACCCCGCCTCGGCAACGAGGAGGTCCCGTTCGAGCCGCCGGAAACAATGCTTCACCTGTGCCGACACGGTCGGCCCCTCGGATCCGGCAAGAGACGGAGATCGCACGAAGATGGCCTCTTCGATGAGCGTCACCGTGCCCGGGCGGCATGGACCGACTCGGGCTACCGACCCTGGTCGTGCCGTCGATCGGTGCGACCATTCATCTTGGGGGCGTGCCTACGCGCAGTTCCGATCACGAGATCGAAGCGAGGATCTGATCCCTACACTTGTTCGCATGTTCGCCACATCGGGAATCCACGTGCGGCCCCGACGACACGGCGACCTGGCCACCCTCCTGCCCATCCTGCAACGTGCCCACGAAACACACCGGTACCCGGTGCGCGCAGCAGCGGTGCGAGCAGACTGGCTTTCACCACCACACGAACTGGCAGCGTGGGTCGCCGAGTACGACGACGCCGTCGTCGGCCATGTCGCGCTGCACCCGACGGCAGCACCGGGAGCCGATCCCGGTGCGGACGACGCGAGTGCGCAGTGGCAGCGAGCAACGGGGGTGGCTGCCGATCGGCTCGCTGTGGTGTCGCGATTCGTCACCGACGGTTCCGTACCGGGCAGCGGAACCACCTTGCTTGCACACGCAATCGATGCAGCGCGCGACGCAGGCCGCGTGGCGGTACTGCTCGTCGACCCGAGTAGCGCCGCCCTCGGCTTCTACCGCAGGCGAGGTTGGCGACAGATCGGGACGTCTGCGCAGCAGTGGGGCGAGTATCGAGTCGACGCAGCGCTGATGGTGGCACCGGCTCGCTGAACCGACAGGCCACTCCACGTCACACCGCTCGATCACGCCAGCAGAGCGAACAGGGCACACGTCACTGCACCGCAGAGACGTACGCGGTCCGCTGATCGCAGCCGCATCATCAGGTGTCCGTTGCGTCCTGCACGCCCCAGTTCGCCATGGGTGGGGGCAGCAACGAAGGCAGTCGCCGCCGCGGAGGCCACCGCGCCCCCAACGCTTGTCAAGACGACCGCGTTGATCGGCCCGGACACCAACACCCACAGACACGCAGCAGCGAGCAGTCCGTAGACCGGCCCGACGACGAGGGTCATCCGCCGCGAATGCGCGTCGTGGGCACGCGACCAGTCGTCGTCCGGAACCTCCGCCAGCGCCGGGTAGACGACGCCGGTCACCACCATTTGAAAGCCCAGGTGGAGGGCAGCGGCGGCGAGAAGCGCGTCGACCGGGGTCATGTGCCGCACGATACGTCCCTGAACTCGTCCGCTGTTGATCGGTGACGTCGAGCGATACACGCCACCGAGTTGTCAGAATATGTATCGGCGCGATACATTCTCCGATAGTGCAGTCAATCGCATCGTCGTGTTGTGATCGCAAGAAATAGAGAAGGGGGAGTTGCATGCTCGAGCTGGCAATTCTCGGTTTGCTTCTCCAATCACCCATGCACGGCTACGAGCTCCGCAAACGGCTGACCGGCCTACTCGGAGCTTTTCGAGCGTTTTCGTACGGATCGCTGTACCCGGCACTCCGTCGACTACAAGCCGACGGTCTCATTGCCGAGGACGCCGGTCCCGACTTGCTCGTGAAGAGACGAGCGAAACGGGTGTACGTGCTCACCCCGCTCGGCAGGGAACGATTTGCCGAATTGGTGGCCGACACCGGACCGCAGAACTACACCGACGACGGATTCGGCGTGCATCTTGCCTTCTTCAGTCGGACTCCAGCGGAAGCTCGAGTTCGCATCCTCGAAGGCAGACGTCGCCAGGTCGAGGAACGCCGAGAAGGCCTCCGCGACGCTGTGGCCAAGGCGAACGGGACACTCGACCGCTACACCAGGCAGCTACACCAGCTCGGACTCGAATCGAGCGAACGCGAGGTGCGCTGGCTCAACGAAGTCATCGCAGCCGAGCAGGCCGAACCCAACACAGCACCGTCCCACACAGCACCGAACATGACAGTCAAGACAGAAGGAGAACCCGACCATGGGTGAGAACAACAACGCAATCCGCGTGGCCATTGTGGGTGTGGGCAACTGCGCCTCATCCCTGGTCCAGGGTGTCGAGTACTACAAGGACGCGGACGAGAACGCCAGCGTTCCCGGCCTCATGCACGTCATGTTCGGCAAGTACCACGTCCGAGACGTCGAGTTCGTCGCCGCGTTCGACGTGGACGCCAAGAAGGTCGGCTTCGATCTCTCCGAGGCCATCTTCTCCAGCGAGAACAACACCATCAAGATCGCCGACGTACCCCCGAAGGACGTCCACGTCCTGCGCGGACCGACCCTCGACGGCCTCGGCAAGTACTACCGCGAGACCATCACCGAGGCCGACGGCGACGCCGTCGACGTAGCGCAGGCACTGCGTGACGCCAAGGTGGACGTGCTCGTGTCCTACCTCCCCGTCGGATCCGAAGAAGCCGACAAGTTCTACGCACAGGCCGCAATCGACGCAGGCGTCGCCTTCGTCAACGCACTCCCCGTCTTCATCGCCAGCGATCCCGTCTGGGCCAAGAAGTTCGAGGACGCAGGCGTCCCCATCGTCGGCGACGACATCAAGAGCCAGGTCGGTGCCACCATCACCCACCGCGTCATGGCCAAGCTGTTCGAGGACCGCGGCGTGCAGCTCGACCGCACCATGCAGCTCAACGTCGGCGGCAACATGGACTTCCTCAACATGCTCGAGCGCACCCGCCTCGAGTCGAAGAAGATCTCCAAGACCCAGGCCGTGACGTCGAACCTCCAGAAGGAATTCAACGCCAAGGACGTCCACATCGGACCGTCGGATCACGTCGGCTGGCTCGACGACCGCAAGTGGGCCTACGTCCGCCTCGAAGGCCGCGCCTTCGGTGACGTCCCCCTGAGCCTCGAGTACAAGCTCGAAGTATGGGACTCGCCCAACTCCGCAGGCGTCATCATCGACGCAGTCCGCGCCGCGAAAATCGCCAAGGACCGCGGCATCGGTGGACCGGTCATCCCGGCTTCGGCCTACCTGATGAAGAGCCCGCCGAAGCAACTCGCCGACGACGTCGCTCGCGAACAACTCGAAGCGTTCATCATCGACGCATAGTCCGCAGCAACACGCGAACACCGCCCGCCGGTCCACTCAACGTGACATTGACCCCCGAAAGGGCCACCAAATGTCACATTGAGTACCGGCGGGCGTTCGCTTATCCGGCCGCGAGGATGGCCCGGGGATCGAAGGTCACCGTGATCTCCCGGATTCTTCCGGCCTCGATTCGCTGCCAGTTGGCGGTAGCGGCCGGCGACGCGATCGACGTGTGCAGGTCGAACCACGTCAGTATGTTCGGACCGTCTACGAAGACGTGTGCGATATCGATGTCGGTGACGATCTCCGACATTCCTTTCAATCCGGCCACACATTCCGCGCCGTCGGCCGCTGTTCCCAGTGGTCCCCGGGACGTCGCGTCCTCGTGCAGGATCGACGCCAGAGTGTCGAAGTCCTTGCCTTTCCAGGCCTCGAAGTAGGTCGCTGCAACTTTTTTCGGTGTCTGTGTCATGACATCGAATCTCGAACGCCCCGGGGCCAGAAGTCCAACAGTTGATTCCGCTGATTGCCAGAACATTTACTCATATCCGCAGCTAGACAACACACGCTATCGTTCTGGCGTGGCCATCGATCCCACCTCGAAGCATCCGGTACTCGAACGCGTCCGCGCGCTGGCGTTCGCCTACCCCGAGGTGTCCGAGAAAATCTCACACGGTCGGCCGACCTTCCGCACGGCCTCGGTGTTCGTCTACTTCGGCGGTGGCGTCAAGGGCGGCGACCAATACGACCTCTCGATCCTCGTCAAGTGCGAGAGCGCCGAGGAGCAACGCGCATGCGAGCTCGAACGTCGCTACTTCCACCCCGCCTATCTCGGACCGGCCGGCTGGGTGGGATTCGACCTGAGCGATGCCGACGACGACGTCTGGGCCGAGGCCGCCGAATTGATCGACTGCAGCTACCGCGTCACTGCCCCGAAGCGCAACATCGCCAGACTGAATTCCGGTGAGGGCCCGAATCTGGGGACTCAGCAATGGAATTGAGACAGCTGGAGTACTTCGTCGCGGTGGCCGAGGAAGCGAACTTCACTCGCGCAGCAGCCCGGGTGCACATCAGCCAATCCGGTGTCAGCGCCCAGATCCGAGCGCTCGAACGCGAACTCGGAGCCGAGTTGATCGACAGATCAGGCGGCACAGCAACATTGACCACCGCCGGTCAGGCCGCGCTGACGCAAGCCCGTGCGACGCTGGCCGCTGCCGGCTCGGTCAGGCAATCCGTCGACGACGTTGCCGGACTCCTGCGCGGCTCGCTTCGCGTCGGGATGGTCACCGCCTGCACCGTCCCACCACTGTTCGACGCGTTGGCCCGCTTCCATTCGGCGCATCCTGGCGTCGAACTGGCTCTCCAGGAGGGCAATTCGGATCGCTTGGTGGCCGATGTGCGCGCCGGAGAATTGGACATCGCACTCGTCGGCGTCGCGGCTCAGGCCCCGGACGGATTGGCATCGATGGTGGTGATCGACGAGCGAATCGTCGCGGCCGTTCCACCGCAGCACCCTCTGGCAGCACAGGACGAGGCGACGTTGGCGCAGGTGTGCGAGCACCCGATCGTGGCCCTTCCGCCAGGCACCGGCATCCGTGCGGTATTCGACCGGGACTGTGCCGGAGTGGGATTGTCGCCGTCGATCACGTTGCAGGCCAGCGCCCCCGACGCCGTGGCCGACCTCGCTGCCCGCGGCTTGGGGGTGGCGATTCTCAGCGCGTCGATGATGGACACCTACGCCGATCGATTGACCGCGGTGGAACTGACGGACTCGACCACCGCAGCACTGTTGGCGCTCGTCTGGGCACCGCAGCCGAACGCCGCGTCCGCGAAGTTGGTCTCGATGGCCGAAGACGCCTTCGGTGCCGCTGCACTCTGATCGCATCCGGAACAAAGGTCGTTCGGCGCGGCTGACGGGACCTCGTACCCCAGCGCCGGGTGCACCTGCGAACCTACCGTCGAAGACATGAAAACTCCCACCTTCCGTCAGCGAGTTCGCTACGACGTCGGCGGCGTTCTCCCGGACGACTTGCAGGACTGGGTTCTGCACGACCTGACCGGACGTGGATCCACACCGCGCTATCTGGCCCGATTCCTCGTTCCACTCGTCGCCGTGCTCTTGCTCTTCCTCCTGTTCCCAGGGCCGAACTGGATTGCAGGTCTGATGATGCTGCTGATCTTCGTCCCGGTCGTCTACTTCGCCTCCGCACTGCATCTGATCTACAGGGCGTTCCGGCTCGGGCAGCACGGGATCGATGCAGCCTCGATCCCACGCGCAACGCCCAGCGCGGAACGCGACCGCAAGACCTACGAGGCCAACTACAGGCACCCGTGACCGCCACGCCCGTTACGCGCACATCCACAACACAGGGCGAGGCCGACATGACCAGCACACAAGCAGCACCCGCAAGCGACGTCGTAATGCCTCGAATCGGTGACCGCGCTCCGTCGTTCACAGCGGTGACCACTCAGGGGCCTATCGACTTTCCCGCCGACTACCGCGGAAAATGGGTCATATTCTTTTCGCACCCCGCAGATTTCACACCCGTCTGCACCAGTGAGTTCATCACCTTCGCCGCCATGTCCGACGAACTGCGCCAGTACAACACCGAATTGGTCGGTCTGTCGATAGATGGGCTGTACAGCCATATCGCGTGGTTACGTACGATCAAGGACAAGATCAGCTTCAACGGTATGTCCGGTGTCGAGGTGAAGTTCCCTCTGGTCGAGGACATTTCGATGGACATCGCACGCGCGTACGGCATGATCATGCCCGGCGAGAGCTCGTCGAAGGCAGTGCGGGCGGTGTTCGTCGTAGACCCGATCGGTGTGGTGCGCGCAGTGATCTACTACCCGCTGAGCACCGGCCGGAACTTCGACGAAATCCTGCGTCTGATCAAAGCCCTACAGACCGCCGACGCATTCGATGTTGCAACTCCGGCAGATTGGCGTCCGGGTGATCCGGTCATCGTGCCACCGGCCGGTTCGTGCGGCTCGGCTGCAGACCGAATGGACGGCACCGACTCCGACGTCGACTGCCAGGATTGGTTCTTCTGCACACGAGAGATCAGTGCCGAAGACATCGAAGGTGCGATCCGCGCACGCTGACAGTCAGCGAATCTTCTTGACCGTGAACCACAGTGCTATCAGCAAGCCCAGCAGCGCCACCGACGCCAGTACGCCGGGATCACCTCCGATGATCCCGGCTACAGCGAAACCGAGAGCAACCAGCGCGAAGAACCCGAGAATGCCTGCCAACAACTGCAGATGATCCTGAGCCGTCACGACTTGACGCCACCTGCGGTCAGTCCGGAGATGATGCGGCGCTGGAACAGCAACACCATGATCACCAGTGGAATCGCCACGATGGTGCCCGCGGCCATGATCGCCGCATACGGCACCACGAGCGGATCGTTGCCGGTGAACCGCGCGATGGCCACGGTCACCGGTTCGGTCTTGTCACTCGAGAGCTGACTGGCCAGCAAGTACTCGTTCACCGCTGCGATGAACGCGAGGATTGCAGTGGTGAACAGAGCGGGTGCGGCCAGAGGCAGCATCACCAGACGGAACGCCTGGAAGCGTCCGGCACCGTCGATCCGTGCGGCTTCTTCGAGTTCCCAGGGCAATTCGGCGAAGAACGCCGCCAGCGTATAGATCGTCAGCGGCAGAACGAACGAGATGTTGGGGATCACCATCGCCTGGTAGCTACCGATCCACCCGATGTTGGTGAAGAACTGGAACAGCGGGGTCACCAATGCGACGACGGGGAACATCGACGCACCCAGGATGATGCCCGTCACCACGTACTTGAAGCGAAAGTCGATACGCGAGAGCGCGTACGCCGTGAAGATGCCGATGACCAACGCGATCAGGGTCGTCGCGCCGCCCACGATCAGGCTATTGGCCACCGCACGCAGGAAGTTGTTTCCGTTCGCCGTCGACAGGGCGGTCTCGAAATTTTGCCAGGTGACGTGCGTCGGCCAGGGCGTCGTATCGAACGTGTAGCGCGGGTCGCGGAATGCGGTGACGACCATCCAGTAGAACGGTGCCAACCCCCACACCAGGATGATGACGACACCGAGATAGATGCGGGCCTGCTTCATCGACCGGACCCCTTGCGCTGGGTTTCCTGTGTAGCAACGGCATTGGCTCCGAGGAACTTCACCAGAATGAAGGCCACCATGAAGATCATGATGAACGAGATGGTCGACAGCGACGCAGCGCTGTTGAATCCCTGCCGGATCTGCTCCACCACCAGAATGGAAATGGTACGAGTGGCGGGGTTGCCCTCGGTGAGGATGGCGGGTAGGTCGTACATGCGCAGTGCGTCCATGGTGCGGAACAGAATTGCCACCATCAGCGCTGGCTTGACCAGCGGCAGTGTGATCTTGGTGAAACGCTGCCACGCCGATGCCCCGTCGACGCGGGCGGCTTCGTAGACGTCGGCGGGAATCATCTGCAAGCCGGCCAGAATCAGCAGCGCCATGAACGGCGTCGTCTTCCACACGTCGGCGATGATGACGGCGAAACGAGCGGGCCACGCGTCGCCGGTCCACAGAATGTTCGTTCCCAGAATGCGATTGGCGATGCCGTCGTACGCGAAGATGAAGTACCAGAGCTTGGCAGTGACCGCCGTCGGGATCGCCCAGGGGATCAGGATCGCTGCGCGCAGCAGAGCGCGTCCGGCAAAGGTCTTGCCCATGATCACTGCCATCGCGAAGCCGATGACCACCTCGATGGATACCGTCACGACAGTGAAGAACGCGGTGTTGCCGACCGCGCCCCAGAATTGCGAACCGAGAGTTCCCGGCGGGCAGGGCACCGATGTGCCCGACGCCGAGGTGCACTGCTGCAGAATCCAATGCGTGTAGTTGTCGAAGCCGGCCGAACCACCGGTGACGAACATGCCGGTGTCGGGATCGAGGCCGGGATCCTTGGAAAAGGACATGACGAGGGCTCGGATCACCGGGTAGACGACGACGATCGCGAGGATCACCATCGTCGGTGCGATCAGCAGCCAGGCCCGACCCGGAGTCAGGCCGAAGCGCTTGTTCTTGGACCGCACATGCCGACCGCGGCCGGGGGACGAGCCCCCGGCCGCGGTGGTTGCGCCGGCCCCACTGGTCACACCAGCAGGTACAGCCATTGGTTCTCCCGAAATCAGTTGGCGCCGGCGGTTTCGATACCGGTCTGCATGTCCGTGATCGCCTGGTCGACGCTCTTCTCACCCTTGATGGCGGCAGAGACGTTGTCCTGCACGGCCTTCGAGACGGCCGGGTAGAACGGGGTGACGGGACGCGGGACGGCGTTCTCGATGGATGCCTTCAATGCGGGAAGGTACGGCATCGCGGCGATCAGTGCCGGATCGTCGTACAGCGACGAGAGCACGGGCGGCAAAGCGCCCTCGGCGATGATGCGCTGAGCCTGCTCGCCCTGCATGAATCGAAGGAAGTCGGCGGCAGTGGCCTTGTTCTCGGAGTACGCGCTGATCGCGGCGTTGTATCCGCCGAGCGTCGAGGTGCCGACTCCGGTGACTCCGGGAAGCGGTGCGACCGAGTACTTGCCGGCCACAGCCGAACCTTCCTCCGCCGCGGTGCCGTAGACATACGGCCAGTTGCGCAGGAACAACGTCTGACCGTCCTGGAACGCCTGCTGGCTCTCGGACTCCTTGAACGTGGTGTCCTGGGCCGGGATGACGCCGGTCTCGAACGCGGTGACCAGAGTCTGCAGTCCGGCCTTGGCTTCCGGGCTGTCGACGGTGGGGGTCTTGCCGTCTTCGGCGACGATCGAT
Organism: Rhodococcus sp. ARC_M12; assembly: GCF_022810385.1. Taxonomy (NCBI): domain Bacteria; kingdom Bacillati; phylum Actinomycetota; class Actinomycetes; order Mycobacteriales; family Nocardiaceae; genus Rhodococcus; species Rhodococcus sp. ARC_M12. Next base: position 88,002 of record NZ_JALGQI010000010.1, read on the forward strand.
CCGCCGTGCGCGTTGATGATTTCCGACGCGTTGGCCGTCAGACCCTCGTAGGGCGCGAATTGCCCTGCGTAGCAGTCGATGTTGTTGTCCCTGGCAACCTGGCAGTCCTCGGTGAGCTCGGCCCAGGTGGTGGGTGCCTCGGGGAGCAGATCACTGCGGTAGTAGAGCAGTCCGCCGTTGGTGTTCTTCGGCGCGGCGTACTGCGTGCCGTTGTAGGTCGCACTCGCGACGGTCGCGGGCAGAACGCCTGCGTTGTCGAGTGCGAATTCGCCCTCGAGCGGCACGAGCCAGCCCTTGGCCGCGAACTCGGCGGTCCAGACGACGTCGAGTGCCATCACGTCGTAGTCGCTCTGCTGTGCCTGGAGCTGCTGGACGAAGTCGTCGTGGGCCTGATCGGCGTCGGCGGACTGTTCCTTGAAGGTGACCTGCTCGTCGGGGTGGCTGGAGTTCCACTCCGAGATGATCTGCTGGACGACACCGGTCTCGGTGGTGTCCTGGCCCTCTACATAGGTGATAGGTCCACGGCCGTCGGCGTTTTCGGATGCAGCACCCGAATCGCCGCTCGAACCGCTATCGCTCGAACATCCGGTGAGCGTCAGCAGCGTGGCTGCCGTTGCAACCACCGCCACCTTCGTGATCAAAGACGCCATTGTTCTCTCCACTTACTTCTACGCGGTGGTATGTGCCCGGAGATGGGCACGCAGAATCTCGCTGTGATGCTCCCCCCGACACATATGTCGATGGGTACTGTGGCACACATCGCACCGCGTAGTGGTCATTTCCGAGTTCCTGAATCGGTCAACCCGGACCTGTCGGAGCCGGCCGGTACCCTTTCGCTCATGAGTTCGGACAAGATGCTGACGCGGATCGGCGGGTTGCTGCGCCAGGCCGAGTCCACCGACAACCCCCACGAGGCCGAGGCCTTCATGGAGGCCGCTCAGCGTCTGGCGACGTCGGCATCGGTCGATCTTGCGGTGGCGCGTTCGCACAGCGCGTCCAGGGAGCGGCAGGCGACGCCCACCCAAAAGGTGATCCCCATCGGAGAGCCGGGCAAACGTGGGCTCAAGACCTACGTCCATCTGTTCCTGTCCATCGCACACGCCAACGATGTCCAGTGCGATGTGTCCCGATCGTCGACGCAGGTGTTCGCCTACGGCTTCGACTCCGACGTCGAGACCACCGAGGCCCTGTACTCCTCGTTGCTGATCCAGATGGTGCGAGCATCGGACGCGTACATCAAATCCGGTGCCTACAAGTCCGAGACGGCCATTCGTACCGTCACCGAGATCAAGAATCGGCGACGCTACACCCGGCGCGAGGAAGTTCCCGTCGCTGCCGTGACGGCCCGGTTGAACTTCCAGACGGCATTCGCGTCGCGCATCGGCCAACGGCTGAGCGAAGTGAAGAAGGATACCGAGGCCACAGCGATCGCCCAGGAACAACAGGGTGCCGGTACCGCATTGGTATTGCGCGACAAAGAGATCGAGCTACGCGACTACTACCGGCAGACCTCGACCGCGCGCGGACACTGGCGGGGCCAGAGCGCGAATGCCGGGTACTCCGAGGGCGCACGGAAAGCCGGGGATCGAGCGGGGCGAAACGCGAAAATCGGTGCGCACGCCGAACTCGACGGAGCAAGCAGGCAGTTGGGTCGCTGACTAGGGCGTTCGTGTCGAGGCCGCGAATACCGGCCATCCGATTTCCGTGCGCCACCGCGACGAATCCTCTGTATCTCGTGGTCCGACGGCGTAGACCTCACGAACCGGTCCCGCGATGGCCAGGCCGTTGGCCTCCACGTACATGCCGAGTGCCCCGTAGGTGACGTCGATATCGTCGTGAGGACCCTGATGGACCGTCACCGCCAGTTCGGTGGGATGCAACGTCATCGGTCGAATTCTGTTGGCGGACGGCGCAGTTGCGGTAGGCACGTACACCGTCATGACTCCACGACCTTCGGTGAACAGCTCGTTGTCGTACAGCCCGCCCGGTGGTCCGGTGGTGCCGGAAACGACCGAGTCGATCTCGGCCATGGCGTCGGAGTACCAACTCAGCACCTCGGACGCGTCGACCATCTCGGAAATTGATGCGACGGAACACTGTTCGGTGAGTATGCGCCGAACCTCGATGATCGGTGGCGTCGGGTCGAGAAGTCGCCGCAGGGCAGCCACCGCTGATCGGGTGTCGTCCAACTGCCGCTCGAGCCGAGTGAGGTGTTCGGTGATCAGTCGGGCTCGGGCGTCGGGATCAGGTGTGGTGACGATCGTCCGCACCTCACGCTCGGGCATCTGCATGCTGCGGAACCGACTGATGATCTGTGCAGTAGCGACCTGGTCCGTGGTGTAGTACCGGTAGCCGGAATGGTCGTCCACTGTCGCCGGCTCGAGCAGTCCCGACTCGTGATATCGACGCAGCGTCTTGACCGACAGGTGCGTGATCCGGGAGAACTCGCCGATCGTCAGCAATCCGTTCATGTCGATATTCTGACCCCTCCCCCTGGGGGAGAGTGGACTCTCCCTCTGGGGGAGGGGCGAGTCTCGGTTCATGAACAAATCACAGATCATCGACCGCTACTTCGAGCTCGCCACCCGAGCCGACTCGGAGCCCTACTTCGCCCTGTTCGCCCCCGACGCCGTGGTGGAGGACGAGGGCCGTGAACACCACGGCATCGACGCGATCCGCCGCTGGCGAACCGAGGTACCGCAGGTGCGCTACGACGTACTCTCCGTCGTCGAATCCGGCACAGGCAGCACCACTACCGCACAGATTTCCGGCGACTTCCCCGGCAGCCCGGTGAACCTGTCGTACTGGTTCGAGCTTGCCCAGGACGGGCGAATCGCGGTGTTGCGGATTCGGGTGTAGTCCCCGGGCCGCCGCAAACGCGAGCGCATTCGCCAGGTGCGCGCGGAATAGCCCCGAATCCGAGGCGAATCTGCTCGCGTCTGACAAACGCGCGCGCGTTTGCGGGCGCGGGGGGAGCGGGGGATGGGGGGAACGGGGGATGGGGAGCGCGGGCCGCTCAATCGAGGCGAGCGAGCACCAGGCGCAATCCGACGACACTGGCGATGGGGAACAGAGCCGCGACCAACCACGGGATGGCCGCTCCCCAGCCGGCGTCGGGGGAGGCGTCGATCACCACACCGAGAGCAGTCGATCCGATGAGCACTCCGATGCCCCCGAGCGAGGCCATGAAGCCGTAGTACGAACCGAGTCGACGTTCCGCGGCCATGCGCGGCACCAGATCCCGCGCCTGGGGCATAGCGATCATCTGCCCCAGGGCGAGCAGCAACACGAACAGCGCAGCCGGGATCAGCCCTACCAGACCTTCCAGCTCCAAGGGACTGAATACCGCGACCAGGACGAAAGATGCTGCCATGAAAGCGAATCCGATCGGCAGCGTGATTCGCGGTGATACCCCGGCGACGCGTCGGGTGATGGGCAGTTGCCCTGTCACCACGAGTACTGCCGAGATCGCGAAGAACCAGCCGAGCACGGTCTGCGAGCCCCACGCGCGTTCGACCTCGAGTGGCAGCAGCAGGTACAGCTGGTTGTAGGCCACCAACTGCGCGCTCATCGCCACTGCGAACAGCACGAAGGTCCGGTTGCGCACCACGTCGGTCCAGCCCGATAGCCATGGGTCGTCGCGATGTTCACCGCGCTCGCGCGGCAACCATCGCACGTGCGCGGCAACGACCAGAACGAAGATCGCCGCAGCCACGAGGAACGCGATCCTGAAATCGACGAGCAACAACACCGATCCGACGAGCGGGCCGGTGAACGAGCCGATCTGACCGCACACCGACATCAGCGCGAAGCTCTCGACACGGGTGGGTCCGCCGTCGCGTTCGCTCTTGCCCGCCTCGATCGCCACTGCTGATTCGACTGCGGGCGAGAACAATGCCGCCGCGAATCCGATCGATACCGTGGCGATCAGCACGGCCGGCAGCGAATCCGCGAAAGCCAGACCGACAAACCCCACCACCCGCAACACACAGCCGACGAGTACGACCGGCTTGATGCCCCACCGATCGGCGAGAGTGCCACCGACGAAGAACAGCCCCTGCTGCGAGAAGGTCCTGATCCCGAGGACCACCCCGACGAGTGCGGCCCCGAGCCCGAGATCACTCGTCAGGTGCACCGACAGATACGGCAACACCATGAAAAAGCCGATGTTGAAGGTCATTTGGGTGAGGACGAGCAGGCGGACGGTGGGGGTGGCCCGCCGCAGATCGACCAGAAACGACCACCGCCACCGCGTCGGCGAGCGATCGGTCTTCGTGCTCACGTGCTGCGTCCTCCTGCGTCGACTTTCTCGATGACGCTACCGGTCCTCCTCACCCGGCCCGAGGTGGCACCGGCGAGAGACACGGCAAGTACGGCGAGTGCGATCAGCGACGCAAGCGGAGCGGCCGCGACCCACGGTGCCCGCTCGACGGCGGCGACCCCGTCGGACAGAATCAGTCCCCAATCCGCGGTGGGTGGTTGCGGACCGAGGCCGAGAAATCCGAGGGCCGCCAGAGCGAGAGCGACACCGGGGAGCCGAATCATGGCGTGCCGCAGCACGACCGGAGCGACGGCGGGCACGACGGAGCCGAACAGGATTCGCGCATTGCTCGCCCCCAGCGTCGGCAGAATCGAGATGTACGGTCGAGCGTGGGTCTCCTCGACGAGAGCTGCAGTGTGCGCGGCGAGCGGAGCCCAGGTGACGATGAGAACCGCTACGGCCGCCCCGCCTGCACTCGGGCCCCAGATCGCCGCGATCAGAATGCCGGTGACGACGGGCGGCGCTGCATTGGTGACCTCCACCAGTCCACGGGATGCTCGGGGAATCAGTCCGAGCAGCACACCGACCACCAGGGCCGCGAGTGTGACGGCAAGCGAGAGACCGATGGAGCGCAGTGCGCCGTCGGCGACGCGCGCCAACAGATCTCGGCCCGACGCGTCCGTGCCGAAGGGGTAGGCCAGTGACGGCGCCGCGTACTTGTCCCGCGTGGTCGCCTGGCCGTCGCGGGGGAGTCCGGCAAGGACCATGACCAGGAGGAGCGACGCCGCAACGATCGGCACCACCCAGCGCCGCGATGACGAGTGGAAGACGCCGGACGGGATGGGCATCGCCTTCTCGTGCAGTGCGCTGCCGAGGAGCAGACGCCGGCCGATCTCGGCCGCGATGCCGAGAGCTGCGCTGACGGCCAGCAGAAGGATGATGTCGATCTGCAACGCGGGAAGATCCTGCGACTGCGCGTCGCCGAGAGTGGTGCGGCCCAATCCCGGTATGGCGAAGACCTTTTCGACAGCGACTGCGCCGCCGGTCATGGCGACCATGATCAGGCCGATCTGCGACGCGAGGCCGGGGAGCGCGCGGCGCAACACCGCCACGGCGATCTGGGGCCGGGAGAAGCCTGCGACCGTCCACGTGATGACCCACTCTTCGGTGAAGGTGACGGCAATCGCGTCGGCGAGCAGTCGCCCGATCAACCCGCCCGCAGGCAACCCGAGCGCGAGTGCAGGAAGCACCGCGTACTCGGGACCGTTCCAGCCGTAGGCCGGAAACGACAACCACACGGCACCGAGCACGACCAGTAGCGACGCCAGCAGAAACTCCGGCATCGACGTCAGCGCTGCGGCGACGCCGCCCCCCGTACGTCTCGGTGTGCCCCGGAGCCCGGCCCGGACGCTGGGCACGACCACCAGGACGGCGACGGCGATCGCGACGACCATCGCGAAGCCCATCAGCGTCAGCGACACCAGCAGCGCATCGAGGGCCCCCGGCAGCACCGGTTCACCTGTGTTCCAGGATGTTCCGGGATTGCCCGACGCGATGGCGGTGAGCCAGTCCCAGAACATCCGCAGCGGCCCGGCATCGAGACCGAGGTTCTCGCGAATGGCGGCCAGGGCCTCGGGGGTTGCTTCCTGCTCGGCCGAGCGGGCACGCAGAATGCTCAGTGCCGGATCGCGATTCGACAGCCACGGCAGCATTCCGACGAGGAGGACGACACCGGCGACGGCAACCAGACGCGAGGCGGTTGTTCTCACTGCTTACTCGAAGGCGGTCTGGTCGGTGATGAGCGTGCGTTCCCTGGGATCGCGGGCGACGCCGGTCACACCTTCGGATTCGCCCTGGATGACGCGTTCGTGCAGCATCGGTACGGCTGCGTCCTTCTCCAGAATCAGCTTCTCGGCAGCGAGGATCGCGGCGCGGCGGTCGTCTCCGGGTTCGGTGGCCGAGGCGTCTGCCAACGCGGCGTCCACCTGCGGGTCGCAGAACTGGGAGATGTTGAACGATCCCTCGCAGGCGAAGTCGGAGTACATGTATGCCACGGGATCACCGGAATCGAGCACGGTGGCGCGGGAGAGGATGAAGGCGTCGAATGCGCCACTGAGCGCGTCGGTTTCGATGAACTGGTACTCGCGCACCACCTGCTCGACGACGAAGCCCTTCGCCTCGAGTTCCTGCTGCAGCAGTACGGCGACCTCGGGGAGCTCGGCCCGATCGGTGAACGTAGCAAGGGTTATCTTCTTACCGGTGGCATCGCCCGCCGGTGTCTCGGTGCGAGCGGGACGGTCTGCGGCCCACGGCAGCGCGGGGCCGAGCAATCCGTTCGCGGTGTCTGCGCGACCCTCGTAGACCTGCTCGACCAGACGATCCTTGTCCACCGACTCGCGTGCGGCGGCGCGCATGGCCGGATCCGCGAACACGCCGGACGAGGTGTTCAGGTACAGGGTGTTGGTACGCGGCATCGGAACCTCGTGCACCAGCGACGCGTCGATGTTGGCGGCCTGCGACACCGGAATCGCCTCCACCACATCGGCGGTACCGTTGCGGAGCGCCGCCGCGCGGGCCGTACCGTCGGGCACGAAGTCGACGTCGATGCCGGCGAGCTTCGCGGGTTCACCCCAGTAGTCCTCGTTGCGGTCCAGCGTGGCACTGGATGTGCCGTTCACGGCGGTCAACACGAACGGTCCCGTGCCGGTTCCGACGGGGTCGCTGCCGCCCGCGGAATAGGCCGCGGGTGCCAGGATGGCGAGCTGCGGGCTCGACAGTCGTTGCGGCACCAGTGGATCCACGTCCTCGGTGGCCACCTCCACCGTGTCGTCGTCGGTGGCAGTCACCGTCAGCTCGACGCCGTCGAGGATGCGCGGCTTCGGCGCGGCGGTAGTGGCAGCGGTCAAAGCGGTGACGACCGCGGCGGAATCCAGAGGCGCACCGTTGTGGAACCTCACGTCGGGTCGGATGTCGAAACTCCACGTGCGCTCGTCGACGCGATTCCAGGCGGCGGCCAAACCGGGCTGGGCGTCACCGAGATCGTCGAGCGTGACGAGGGTTTCGGCGGTGGACCAGCGCGAGAGCTTGAAGGCATCGTCGCTGAACTGCGAGAGCCCCGACCGGGGCGGTTGCAGCATCGCAACGCGGGCCCGATCCGAGGTGTCGTCGGCAGCACCCGAAGAGAAGCAGCCGGTGAGCGTGAGGGTGCCTACCGCTGCCAGGGCACCGATACGGAACACGTTGGTAGACAACAGAGTGGTGGTCAATGGATCTCCTGTGATGGTCGTGCAAGCCGGGGTACGGCGTCGATCAGGTCTCGGGTGTATGGGTGCTGCGGGTCGGTCAGAATGCCTCGTACGCCGCCGGTTTCGACGATCCGGCCGTCGTGCATCACCGATACGTCGCTGCAGAGTCGAGCGACCGCAGACAGGTCGTGGCTCACGATCAGCACTGCGCTCGGCAGGCCGGCCAGTACTGCGAGCACCTGCTCGCGCAGATCGGGGTCCAGTCCACTGACCGGCTCGTCCGCCAACAGGTACTGCGGTTCGCATGCCACCGCACGCGCAATGGCGACGCGTTGGTTCTGCCCACCGGACAGCTCCGTCGGGCGTCGCTGCAGATAACGCTCGTTCAGCCCGACGGCAGCGAGTGCGGCACTTGCCTTCGCTCGCTGATCGCCGTCGACGCCGAGAAGTCGCAGCGGCGTCGCCACCAGATCCAGGACACTGCGGCGTGGGTCGAGGCTGGTCGCGGGATCCTGGGGTACGTACTGCACGAGTCTGCGAAACCAGCGCAGCGAGCGGACGGAACCGGGACGCACTGTGCACCGGTTCAATTCGACGGTTCCCTCAGAGGGCACATCCAACGCCAACAGAATGCGCAACAACGTGGTCTTGCCCGAGCCGGATTCGCCGACCACGGCGATGCGACCGCCCGGCGGCAGCGTGAACGATACGCCGTCCAACGCGGTACGAGAAGAACCGTGCCGAACGTACGTGCGCGTGATGTCCGTCGCCACCAAGCCGGTCATGGTGCCACCAGCTGACGAAACGGGTCGGCGGCGCGAGCTCGATCGAGCATACGCGCCACGACATCGGACTCCGGACTGTCGAGAATTGCTGCTGTGGAACCGGATTCGATGACGCAACCCGAATCGAGCACCATCAGGTGGTCGCACAGCTGCGCGGCGACAGCGATGTCGTGCGTGATGAGCAGCAGCGAGGCAACCTCGCGAAGAGCGTCGAGCACCCGCGCCTGACCGATCACGTCGAGGGCCGTCGTGGGTTCGTCCGCGATCACCAGCGGGCTCTCGCGCGCCAATGCGACTGCGATACAGACGCGTTGACGCTGACCCCCGGACAGCTCGAGCGGGTGCGAGGCCAGGATGCGTCTGGTGTCGCGCAGGCCCACCCGCTCGAGCAGCGCGGAGGCGTCGGGCGTGCGGAGTTGCCTGCCCACGGTGACCATCGGATTCAGTGCGGTGGCCGAATCCTGGAACACCATCGCCGGGCGGGCGGTACGCGGCCGGCGGGGCGTCGGAACTCCGGCGACATCCTGGCCGTCGACGGCGATGCGACCGGTGCAGGCGATGCCGGGTGGTAGCGCTCCGACGAGCGCAGCGGCGATCAGAGACTTTCCCGATCCCGACGCACCCAGTAGGCCGAGGCGTCGGCCGTCGGGGATCTCGAAGGACACTCGATCGACGATGCGGGACCGGCCCGCGTCGATGCAGAGGTCATCGACGGCGAGCACGATTTCTCCTGAGGATAGAGATGGGAACGACTTCGACATTCGTTGTCGATACGCAACTGTAGGCGAGACGGCAGGACGACACAAATTAGGCTGATCGGATGAGCAGGGCGAGGGACGCGCAACGAGCGGCCGTCTACGACGCAGAACAACTGGTCCGCACCATGTTCGATCGCGCCGAGGAGCGCGATATTCGCGTGGTGCACGTGATGGGGTCGCAGCTCACGCTGCCGGTCGAGCGCAAGTTCGCCTCCATCGACTCGGTGCAGGCCTACGTCGATGCGGTGTTGGCGCTGGACTGGGTCGCGGCCACATGGCCCGACGCCGGGCGCGTGATCACCGTCAGGGCTCGGTCGGGTTCGGCTGCGGCGCACTACGAGACGGACACCGCCACCATCGCCGTGCCACTCCATCGGGGCAACAGCGCGTGGGCGCTGCGGGAACTGGTGGTGTTGCACGAGCTCGCACATCACTTCGCAGACGAGAACGAGCAGCAGCACGGCGGCGCATTCGTCGATCGCTACATCACCCTCGTCAGCGAGATCGTCGGCTTCGAGGCCGGATTCGTGCTGCGCGCGATGATGGCCGAGAGCGGCGTCCGCATCGGCTGATGCCGTTCGGGTGCATCATGGGAGACGCAGCCCACACGACGAGGAGACGTACATGACCGTCAAGATCGGTGTTCAGCTTCAGCCCCAGCATGCTCCCGACTATCAGTTGATCCGCGACGCGGTGTTGCGCTCGGAAGACGCAGGCGTCGACATCGTGTTCAACTGGGATCACTTCTACCCGCTGTACGGCGACCTCGACGGTCCGCATTTCGAGTGCTGGACGATGCTCGGTGCCTGGGCCGAGCAGACCTCGAACGTGGAGATCGGCGCACTCGTCACCGGTGGCGGTTACCGCAACCCCGACCTGCTGGCCGACATGGCGCGCACCGTCGACCACATCAGCGGCGGACGCTTGATCCTCGGCATCGGTGCCGGGTGGAACGAGAAGGACTACGACAACTTCGGGTACGAGTTCGGCACGGCCGGTTCGCGTCTGGCCTTGCTGAAAGAGAGCCTGGGCCGAATCCGCCACCGCCTCGACGTCGGGAACCCCGCCCCCACCCGCGACATTCCGATCCTCATCGGCGGGGGCGGCGAGAAGAAGACCCTGAAGATGGTGGCCGAGTACGCGCACATCTGGCACAGCTTCGCCGACCTCGAGGCGCTGAAACGCAAGTCCGAGATCCTGGCCGAGCACGGCGCCACCGTCGGACGCGACGTCTCGGGCATCACCCGATCGGTCGCGTGGCCGGGCGCGGATACCGCTCAGGATTTCGTCGACGCCGGCGCCACCCTGTTCACCGTGGGCGTCAACGGACCCGACTACGACCTGGCCGAACTGGGTCAGGCCATCACGTGGCGGGACGCACACCGGTAGGCACCAATTCGTTGAGCGAAACCCTTGTGCGTCGGCCGTTTGGGTGAGTGGGCCCCGGTCCGCTTAGGGTTTTGTACATGCTTGCCGTACGCGCCTCACGCGCGCTCGTGGTTCTCGTTCTCGGACTGTTGATGGCCCTCACGCTCGCCGCGTGTGGAACGTCCTCCTCCGATGATCAGGCGGCCGCAGGTCCCACCGACCTGTGCGCCCCTCCCGGAGTCGACAGTGCGTCGTCCACCCCGACGAACTTCGACGCCGCCGCAGCGGCCGCGACGGAGGACAGATACACGACGGCGAGCGTCACTCCGCTCGACCGAGTGGACACCGACGCACTGGGATTGGCGACGCCGGGAGTGCTGACCGTCGGCACCCTGTCCGACGCCCCGCCGAGCATCTGTCTCGACTCGTCGGGCCAGTACACCGGCTACGACAACGAGCTGCTGAGGGCCGTCGCCGAGAAGCTCGGCCTGCAGATCAACTTCTCGGGCACCGAGTTCTCGGGTCTGCTCGCCCAGGTTGCGGGCCGCCGCTTCGACGTCGGGTCGTCCTCCATCACGACGACGGACGAGCGACGCAACACCGTCGGGTTCACCAACGGCTACGACTTCGGCTACTTCTCCCTCGTTGCTCAGACCGGCGGCCCCATCAGCCGGTTCGAGGACCTGAACGCGGGCAGCAGAATCGGCGTGGTGCAGGGCACCGTGCAGGACGACTACGTGGTGAACACGCTCGGCCTGGATCCGGTGAAGTTTCCCGATTACAACACCGCCTACGCGAACCTGCGGACCGGTCAGATCGACGCCTGGGTGGCCCCGTCCCAGCAGGCGGAGGGCTTGGTCAAGCCGGAAGACGGCACCGCGATCACGCAGAACACGTTCTCGCTGAACAACTTCGTCGGCTGGGCCGTCGCTCGCGACAATCAACCGCTGATCGACGCACTGAACTCCGGGCTCGACGCAGTGATCGCCGACGGCACCTGGGCCACGCTCTACTCCGACTGGGTTCCTCGCGAATTGCCCGACGGCTTCAAGCCGGGCAGCAAGGCCGCCCCCGAGCCGGAACTACCGGACTTCGCCGCCATTGCCGCCCAGAACGACGCGAACGCACCCGAAGCCGTTGCCGTTCAACCCAAATCCACGCTGGCGCAGCTGGGGGACACGTTCTTCGACTGGTCGCTGTACAAGTCCGCCATCCCCGACCTGTTCAAGGTGGGCCTGCCGAACACGCTGATTCTGGCGTTGGCGTCGGGCATCATCGGCACGGTTCTGGGCATGCTGCTGGCGTTGGCGGGCCTGTCTCGTACCCGCTGGCTGCGCTGGCCCGCTCGCGTCTACACCGACATCTTCCGCGGGCTGCCCGCCGTGGTCATCATTCTGATCATCGGACTCGGTATCGGCCCGGTGGTGCAGGGTGTGACCGGCGGCAATCCGTACTGGCTGGGCGCGGCGGCACTCTCGCTGCTCGCGGCGGCGTACATCGGTGAGATCTTCCGATCCGGCATCCAGAGCGTCGAGGCCGGACAGATGGAAGCTGCACGTGCACTGGGCTTCAGCCATCGTCGATCGATGAACCTGGTGGTCGTTCCGCAAGGTATCCGACGCGTCCTGCCGGCGCTGATGAACCAGTTCATCTCACTGATCAAGGACTCGTCGCTGATCTACTTCCTCGGACTGCTCGCCACCCAACGCGAGCTGTTCGCCGTCGGCCGAGATCTCAACGCACAGACCGGAAACCTGTCCCCGCTCGTCGCGGCCGGATTGTTCTACCTGGTGCTGACCGTGCCACTCACTCATCTCGTGAACTACATCGACAAGCGACTGCGGACCGGCAAGGCCGAGCAGACGCTGGACCCGGTCGAGCAGGCCGTCGTCGTGGAAAGAGGCTGACATGACTTCTGTTGCGCTCGCAGGCAAGGACATCCACCTGTCCTTCGGTACCAACAAGGTGCTGCGCGGGGTGAGCATCGACGTCCCGGCAGGCACGACCACCACGGTCATCGGGCCGTCGGGCTCGGGCAAGTCGACGCTGCTGCGCGCCCTCAATCGGCTGCACGAGCCGGAGCAGGGCGACATTCTGCTCGACGGCAAGTCGGTCCTGAAGGACAACCCCGACGAGTTGCGTCAACGCATCGGCATGGTGTTCCAGCAGTTCAACCTGTTCCCGCACAAGAGCGTCGCGGACAACATCGCGCTCGGCCCACACAAGCTGCTCGGCCTGTCCAAGGAAGCGGCCCGCGCAGCCGCGATGGAGCAACTCGAGTTGGTGGGCTTGGCCAACAAGGCGGATTCGCGTCCGGGCAACCTCTCGGGTGGTCAACAGCAGCGCGTCGCCATCGCGCGAGCACTGGCCATGAAGCCCGAGGTGATGTTCTTCGACGAGGCCACCTCCGCCCTCGACCCCGAGTTGGTCAAGGGCGTGCTGGCGCTGATGGCCGACCTCGCGAAGGGCGGAATGACCATGGTGGTGGTGACCCACGAAATGGGCTTCGCGCGATCGGTGTCCAACAGGGTGCTGTTCATGGATCACGGCAGCGCCGTCGAAACCGGAACTCCGGAGCAGTTGTTCGACGATCCGCACACCGATCGACTGAAAGCGTTTCTGTCGCAGGTTCTGTAGCACGTTAGGGCAGCCTCGTTGTCCGCGACTTCACCTGAGCGTTCCTTTACTTTCGCTTTTGGGTGACAGCGTGCCCACTCATGAAGCCACTACCCTTGTTCGCGGTTCACGACGGAAGCTCCAAGCGATCATCATTGACGTGCAAGTACAAGTGCGGAGATGCGTGTTTCCACGAGGTTCCCAACACGTCGAAGGGTGAGTACTTCGGCGATATCGTCAAGACCGCGATGTCGCGGCGCGGTGTCATCAAGGGCGGTGCCATGGCGGTGCTCGCCGTGGGTGCGGGTAGCGCTCTTGCGGCGTGCTCGACCGACGAGCCGGCCACCACCGGAAGCGCGAGCTCGAGCACCTCGGGTGCCGATGCCCCGCCGGTCGACGGCGTGGATTTCGTTGCGGTGGAACCGAACACCGAGGACGCCGTGGTGATCCCCGAGGGCCACGAGCAGGCCGTCGTCATCCGCTGGGGCGACCCGGTGGTCGACGGTGCTCCGGCATTCGACTTCGACAACCAGACCGCGGCCGCACAGGCGATGCAGTTCGGCTTCAACAACGACTTCGCCGGTCTGCTGCCGGTGGAGGGAACGCCCAACGCCTTCCTGCTGGTGGTCAATCACGAGTACACCACCGAGCCGGCGATGTTCAAGGGCTACGACGAGGAGAACCCCACGCGCGAGCAGTTCGACATCGCGCTGGCCGCACACGGTCTGAGCGTGGTTCAGGTTCAGGGCGAGGGCAACTCGGGCAAGCTCACCCCCGCGATGGGCCGGTACAACCGCCGCATCACCGGCACCACGGAGTTCGTCGTCACCGGACCCGCTGCGGGCAGCGACCTCCTCAAGACCAGCGTCGATCCGACGGGTACCCGCGTGCTCGGCACGTTCAACAACTGCTCGGGCGGCCTGACGCCGTGGGGCACGGTGCTGTCCGGCGAGGAGAACTTCAACCAGTACTTCGGCAACGCGGAGTCGGTCACCGAGACCGTGGCCGCCGATCGACTCGCCCGTTACGGCATCGAGGGTGCCGCCAGCGATCGCAAGTGGGAGACCTTCGACAAGCGCTTCGATATCGCGCAGGAGCCCAACGAGCCCAACCGATTCGGGTACGTCGTCGAGGTGAACCCGTGGGATCCGCAGTCGGCTCCGATCAAGCACACCGCGCTGGGACGCTTCAAGCACGAAGCCGCCACCATCTACGTCACCGACGACGGCACCGTCGTCGCCTACAGCGGTGACGACGAGCGCTTCGACTACATGTACAAGTTCGTCTCCAGCCGAAAGATGATGCCCGGCACCGGCGCTGCCGCGATGCGCAACAACATGACGTTGCTCGACGCGGGCACGCTGTACGTCGCCACCCTCACCGGTGACTCCCCGGACGAGATCGACGGGTCGGGCACACTGCCCGCCAGTGGCGAGTTCAAGGGAACCGGAACATGGATCCCGCTGCTCGAGACCGGCAAGGACGGCCGTGGCACGTCACTCGTCGACGGCATGTCCGCCGAGGAGGTCGCGGTGTTCACCCGCCTGGCAGGCGACAAGGTGGGCGCAACCAAGATGGACCGTCCGGAGGACTTCGAGCCCAACCCGGTCACCGGCAAGGTCTACGTCGCGCTGACGAACAACTCCAACCGCGGCACCGAGGGCAAGGCCGCGGCCGACGAGGCCAATCCTCGCAACACCAACAAGAACGGTCAGGTGCTCGAGCTCGACGACGACCATGCGGGCACGTCCTTCACCTGGAACCTGCTGCTGGTGTGCGGTGACCCGAACGAGGCCGACACGTACTTCGGCGGCTTCGACAAGAGTCAGGTCAGCCCCATCTCGTGCCCGGACAACCTCGCCTTCGACTCCAAGGGCAACCTGTGGGTCTCCACCGACGGAAACGCGCTCGACTCCAACGACGGTCTGTTCGCGGTGGTCCTCGACGGGCCGCGACGCGGTGAGACTCGTCAGTTCCTGACCGTTCCCGCCGGAGGTGAGACCTGCGGTCCGATCATCTCCGACGAGCGAGTCGTGGTGTGCGTGCAGCACCCGGGCGAGGGCGACGACGCCTCTGCCGATGCACCGATCTCGCATTGGCCCGACGGCGGCGACACCCAGCCGCGGCCGTCCGTCGTGGCAGTCTGGAAGTCTGCCTGACAGCTACCGACCAGCAGCACGCGAAAGGCGTCCATAGTCGATCACAGTCGATTATGGACGCCTTTCGGCATTGTCAATTGTCATCGAATGGCCGAGTGGGATTCTGTGTATTCACAATGTCCCCGCCGATGCAGCGCAGGCAGTTGACCCATTTCCAATGCGTGTGCAAACCTGACTCGATAGGCCGGTGGCTGGAACTCCGTTCGGGCAATGCTCGAAATGGAGGACGTTCGGGGCAACGTCGATTTCCATTCTCAGCGTGACGACGCGCCGGACACCGCTCCCCTACGTGCGCGAAGAGGCAAGTCTGTGGAATCCGTTGATTCACTGACGATTCGGGAAGAAGAGATCGATCGTACGTCAATCGACGACACCGAACCGTTTCCACTCACGGCCTCCCAACGCGGATTATGGTTTGCTCAACATTTGTTGAGTGCAGTACCCATCACCATTGCGAATTACCTCGATATTCGCGGTGCCGTCGATATCGATCTGATGAGATACGCCGGCAGGCGTACTGCGCGCGAATTCGGCGCAGGATCATTGCGCTTGATCGAAATCGACGGAGAACCGCACCAGTACATCGACGTCGAGCAAGGCGACGACACCGTAGTGCTCGATTTCCGTAGCGAAACGGACCCCGAGGCAGCAGCGCGGGAGTGGATGCGTGCCTCGTACAGCACCCCCATCGATCTGACCCACGGTCGCCTCATCAAAGGCGCGATACTCCTCATCTCCAGCGACCGGGTGTTCTGGTACTCCCACGTCCACCACATCGTGCTCGACGGATACGGTGCCGTTCAGTTCATGCGGCGCGTCGCGTCGATCTACACCGCCGTCAGCGGCGGTCGCGAGCCGGAGCACTCGACCGCAGGGTCGCTGGGAGCGGTGTATGCCGCCGAAACGCAGTACCGGAACTCCCCACGGTTCGACAAGGATCGCCGGTACTGGCAGAGCAAGACGACCGATCTTCCGCCGCCGACGTCCATCACGGGCGTCCTCGCACCTCCGGCGCCCCGGGCGCATCTGTGCGGCGGATATCTCCCCGAGGTCATGCAGCAGGCCCTGGGTCGTGCAGCGGACCGACTCGACTCGGCGTTCGCTCCGCTCGCCATCGCCGCGGTGGCAACGTTTCTCGCGCGGATGACGGGGAGTACCGACGTGGTACTGAGCCTGCCCGTGGCCGGCCGCACCACAGCTGTGCTGCGACGTTCCGGCGGGATGGTCTCCAACGTACTGCCGATCCGGGTTCGTATCACCCCGCAGTGCACACTGGCGACGCTGGTGGCCGAGGTGCAGTTGGAACTGACCGGAGCTCTGCGACACCAGCGGTATCGTGCCGAGGACATTCGCCGCGACGCAGGCGGAGGTACCGAGACCCGCGGGTTCTTCGGCCCCGCGATCAACATCATGGCGTACGAGAGCGAGGTGCCGTTCGGACCGCTCACCGGGGAGTTCAACGTGCTCTCCACCGGCCCCGTGGAAGACCTCTCGGTCAACATCTACCCGGCGACCGACGGGACGCGCTCCCGCCTCGAATTCGAGGGCAACCCCAACATCTACGGCACCGAGCAGTTCGAGACGCTGCATCGTCGGTTCCTCGCGTTGTTCGAGGACTTCCTCACCGCAGACTCCCGGACACCCGTTCTGGAACTCGACCTGCTCGACGACGCCGAGAGGTCCGCGCTCGTACCACTCGCAGGCCCCGACGCCGTTGCCTGCGAACTCTTTCCGAACCTGCTCCGACGCGGCGCCGAATCCGCACCCGAGAACACGGCCGTCGAGTTCCAGGACGAGAGACTGACGTATCGCGAGCTCGACGACCGCGCCAACGCCGTTGCGCGCGCTCTGATCGCCCGTGGAGCCGGGCCGGGCAGCGCCGTCGCCGTCGCCCTGCCGCGCGGGACGGCGTCCGTCGTCGCGCTGTGGGCCGTCGCCGCGTCCGGTGCCACGTTCGTGCCGATCGATCCCGGGTACCCTTCCGAACGCATCACCCACATGCTCGTCGACTCCGGTGTGACCATCGGGATCAGCGAACAGGGGCTCTCGCAGCAACTTCCACAACGGGTGCACTGGCTCGATCTCGACGACACGGAGTTCGGCGAGGAATGCGCGGCACGATCGAGCGCACCGATCACCGACGCCGATCGACGCGCAGCCCTCACCGAGCACCACGCCGCGTACATGATCTACACCTCCGGCTCGACCGGCACCCCCAAGGGCGTTCTGGTCACCCATACCGGGCTGGCCACCTTCGCGGCGGACGCCAGACCCGAACTGCGCGTGAGCACCTCGTCGCGACTGCTGCGATTCTCGTCGTCGAGCTTCGACGCGTCGCTGTTCGAGATGATCCAGGCATTCAGTGCAGGAGCGACCATGGTGGTCGCCCCGCCCTCCGTGATCGGCGGCGCAGAGCTGACGCACCTGCTGCGCGAGCGCCGCATCACCCACATCATCTGCGCACCCGCGTTGCTCACCACGGTCGATGCGGCCGAGCTCGGTCACCTGGAAACCGTCGTCGTCGGTGGCGACATCATGCCACCGGACCTGGTGGATCGCTTCGGTGGGAAAGCATTGCTGTTCAACAGCTACGGACCCACCGAGACCACCATCGTGGTCACGATCACGCGGCCGCAGTCCGACCCCCGTGCCGTCACGATCGGGCGACCCGTTCAGGGCTCCCGCGCCGTGGTGCTGGACCGCTGGTTGCGTCCCGTGCCCCCCGGATCGGCGGGAGAGCTGTATCTCGGCGGCCCGGGCATCGCGCGCGGCTACCAGCACCGAACCGGTCTGTCGGCCGCGCGCTTCGTCGCCGACCCGTTCGGCCACGGACGCCGTCTGTACCGCACCGGAGACATCGTGCGGTGGACCGGTCCGCTGGACTCGGCCGAGCTCGAGTTCGTCGGCCGCAGCGACTTTCAGGTCCAGGTGCACGGGCACCGCATCGAACTCGGTGAGATCGACGCGGTCGTGTCCCAGCACGAGGGCGTCGACTTCGCGGTATCGGTCGTCCACCACCACGGCGAAGCATCGATCCTGGTCTCGTACGTCAAGCCGGCCCACTCCATTGCACTGGACCACACGGCGTTGCGTACCTTCGCCTCTCGATTCCTACCGATGCACATGCAGCCCGCGATGTTCGTCGAACTCGACGCCATCCCACTGACCCCCACCGGCAAGGTCGACAGATCCGCACTGCCACAACCGACCTTCGAGTCCGACGCGGCCGCCTACCGCGCCCCGGTCACGCCGGTCGAGAAGACCATCGCCGACGCCATGGCCGCAGTACTGCAACGTGATTCGGTGGGCGTGGACGACTCGTTCTTCGCCCTCGGCGGCGACAGCATCGTCGCCATCCAGTTGGTCTCTCGCGCCAAGTCGCTCGGAGTGGTGTTCACCCCGCGCGACGTGTTCGAGCGTCGGACCGTCGCCGGCTTGGCGGAGGTGGCGACGGACGCCGCCCATCAGGTGACGCTCGACGAGCTTCCCGGCGGAGGGGTCGGCGCCATGCCGTTGACACCGATCATGTCTCACACCGTCCGCTCGTCGACCCGAGCCGAGGCCATGGACACGTTCCACCAGAGCATCGTGCTGACCGCACCGGTCGATCTCGAGCTCGACGGGTTGCGGCGCACCGTTGCCGCGATACTGGACCATCACGACGCGTTGCGCTCGGTCCTCACCGAGGACGGTCTCACGGTGCAGCCGAAGGGCAGCATCGATCTCGATGCCGTCGTCACCCACGTGTCCACCACCACCAAGCCCGGCAGCCATGAATTCTCCTCCGTCATAACGGAATCCGTACGTGCGTTCGCGTCGCGGCTACGGCCGCGCGACGGCGTGATGCTGCAGGTCGTCTGGGTCGCCCCTCGGTTCGGCACTCGCGAGATCATCGACACCCACGGAGTCGGCCGGATCATCGTCATCGCGCACCACCTGGTGATCGACGGTGTCTCGTGGCGCATCCTGATTCCGGATCTGGCCACAGCATGGCACCAGGTGCAGGCGAAGTCCGCAGTGGTCCTGCAGCCGGTGGCCACCTCCATGCGTCGCTGGGCCCACGGACTGAGCGAGGCCGCCCAACGCGCCGAATCCGAATTGCCCGACTGGACGGCAATTCTCGACGGGCCCAACGAACCGATCGGTCGGCGTGCGCTCGATCCCGCGATCGACCTCGGTCGCACCCGAGATCGGGTGTCGGTCGAATTCAGCGCCGAGATCACCGAAGCGCTGACGGGACGGCTGACCCGCGCCTACCGCGCCACCGTCAACGACATTCTGCTCACGGCGCTGGCCGTAGCGGTCCGAGCCGACGTATCGTCCTCGTTTCTGGTCTCGGTCGAAAGTCACGGCCGCGACGAGGATCTCGTGCCCGGAGCCGACCTGTCCAGGACCGTCGGCTGGTTCACCTCGACGCATCCGGTTCGGCTCTCGCTCGACGGTGTCGACGCCGAGCGCATCCTGGCCGGCGACGGCTCGGTGGCCGCCGCCGTCAAGCTCGTCAAGGAACAGGTCCGCGCCATCCCGAGCCACGGCACCGGCACAGACCAGGGCAGTGGATTCGGGCTGCTCCGATACCTGAACCCCCGCACCGCCGCACTACTCGCCGAACACGACGCCCCGCAGATCGGAGTCAACTATCTGGGGCGGATCACCACCGACATTCCCGACGCCCTCCGCGGGCGCGGGTGGCTCCCGGATGCGTCGGCCGACATCGAGTCGAGCAGTGGAGACAACCTGCCGGTGGCAGTGGCACTCGACATCAATGCCGTTGTCACCAACGGGCAGCTGCGCGCCACGTTCGCGTACCCCCGCGGTGCCTTCGACGGAGACGCCGTCAGCGGCATGGCGGATCGGTGGACGACTGCGCTGCATCGTCTCGCCGAGCACGCCGGAGCCGCCCACGTCGGCGGGCTGACGCCGAGCGATGTTCCGCTGGTGGCCGTCGCGCAGGATCGAATCAATCAGTGGGAGAGCACTTTTGGCGAGCTGGCCGACATCTGGCCGCTCGCCCCGCTGCAACACGGACTGATGTTCCACTCCGAACTCACGCGCGGACACGTCGATGTCTACACCGCCCAGTTGGTGTTCGATCTCGGCGGCGACATCGACGAAGCCCGGTTGCACCGAGCCGCGAGTCGATTGCTCGCGCGCCACGACAGCCTGCGTACCGCGTTCGTCAGGGACACCAGGGGAGCAGCGGTACAGCTGGTACTCGCCGACCCCGAATTGCCCTGGCGTACCGTCGATGCCGGTCGCGTCGACGTTCCGGCCATCGCTCACGCCGAGCGCAGTGCGAGATTCGACCTGGACGCGCCACCGCTGCTGCGTTTCGTACTGGTCACGACCGAGGACGGGGCGTCCCTGGTGGTGACCAACCACCACATCCTGTTCGACGGCTGGTCGATGCCGATCTTCGTCAAGGAACTGCTGGTGCTCTACGCAGCCGACGGTCCCATCCCGATCCCGGCCAGAACGTACCGCGACTACCTGAAGTGGCTCGACGAACGCGATCACGCAGGGGCACTGGACAAGTGGTCCGAGGCCCTGGCAGGCGTCGAGGAACCGACGCTGCTCGCCCCCGGTCACGGCGGCGAACAGGAGATGCCCGCCGAACTCGCCGTCGTTCTCGACGACGCCTCGGTGACGGCCCTGAAGGCCACGGCGCGAGAGCTGTCGGTGACCGTCAACACCGTCGTGCAGGCAGCCTGGGCACTGGTCCTCGCCGCAGAGCTCGGTCGGGACGACGTCGTGTTCGGAGCGACGGTCTCCGGTCGGCCGGCCGATCTGACCGGTGTGGAGGACACCCTCGGACTGTTCATCAACACCCTCCCGGTCCGGGTGCACGTGCACCGAGACGACACCGTCGCATCGCTGCTCGCCCGCCTCCAGACCCAGAACGTGGACTTGCTGGACAGCCACCACGTAGGTCTGCCCGAGGTTCGCGCACGGGTGGGGGTCGGGGCCGGATTCGACACGTTGACGGTGTTCGAGTCCTACCCGGTGGACCACTCCGCGCTCGATCGCGACACCGACATCGCCGGCCTGCGGGTACGCGACCTCCGCGTCACCGATGCCACCCATTACCCGCTGACACTGATCACCGTCCTCGAGCCGACCGTGCGCATCACGCTCAAATACGCTGCGGCGTACGTTCATCCAGCACGGGCGTCGTCGATCGCCGATCGGTTCGCTCGCGCTCTCCGTGGACTCAGCGGCGACGCTCGGACCCCGGTGACGCAACTCGACCTGCTCTCGGAGGACGAGCATGCGCGTCGGGCAGCCTGGAACAGCACCGAACACCCGGTGGCCACCCACACGCTCGTCGACCTCCTTGCTGCAGCGGCGGACGAGCATTTCTCCACCACGGCAGCGGTGTTCGAGAATCGGAGTCTGACGTACGGGAACTTCTGGGCCCGAGTTCGATGCTTGGCCAGGTATCTGCGCAGCACCGGGGTGGGACCGGACGTGGTGGTGGGGGTGGCGATGGCCCGCTCGCTCGATCAGCTCGTCGCAGTGCATGCGGTGGTCGCCGCGGGTGGTGCCTACCTCCCTATCGACCCGTCGATGCCGACCGCCCGCATCGAGCACATGATCACTGCCGCATCACCGTCGATGATTCTCGGTGCGCTGGACGACGTCGGCATCGACGTCGTGGATCCCGACACCCTCGACCTCGACGGCGTCAGCACGGCACCGCTCGATCCCCTGCCACACCTGCGTCCCGACCACGCGGCGTACGTACTGTTCACCTCCGGCTCCACCGGAAAGCCCAAGGGTGTCACCGTCTCTCACCGCGCGATCGTCAACCGGTTGCTGTGGATGCAGCACGAGTATCCGCTCACGCCCCAGGACGTCGTGCTGCACAAGACTCCGGCGACGTTCGACGTCTCGGTGTGGGAGTTGTTCTGGCCACTGCTGACCGGAGCACGAACGATCATCGCCGAACCCGACGGCCACCGCGACCCGATGTACCTGTCGGCTCTCGTTCGTGAGCACGGGGTCACCACTGTGCATTTCGTACCGTCGATGCTCGAGCTGTTCCTGTCCTACGGCTCGCCCGAACGATGCAGTTCGCTGCGGCAGGTGTTCGCGAGCGGGGAGGCGCTGCCCCGAGCGATCGTCGATCGCTTTCACGAGGCGGTCGATGCCGAACTGCACAACCTGTACGGACCGACCGAAGCGGCCGTCGACGTCACCTACCACCGCACCCGGCCCGGCGAGCAGGGGTCGGTGCCGATCGGCGTGCCGGTCTGGAACACCACCGTCCACGTACTGAACTCGGCGCTGCAGCCCGTGCCGATGGGCGTCACCGGTGAGCTGTACCTGGGCGGAGTGCAGTTGGCTCGCGGCTACGCCGGGCGCGCCGACCTCACGGCCGGACGCTTCGTCGCTGCGTCCGCCGGACTCCGGTTGTATCGCACGGGAGATCTCGTTCGGTGGTCCGAGGACGGGTCACTGCAGTACCTGGGCCGCAACGACTTCCAGGTCAAGCTTCGTGGTCAGCGTCTCGAGCTCGGCGAGGTCGAGACGGCTCTGCACGCCGTGGCGGGGGTGAACTCCGCCGTCGCTCTGGTCCGCGAGGACCGCCTGATCGCGTACATCGTCGGAACGGCGAACAGCGACGAGGTGTCCGCCCACGTGGCGCGCACTCTGCCCGACTACATGATGCCGTCGAGCATCGTCGTGCTCGACGCGATGCCTCTCGGTGCCACCGGAAAGCTCGACCGCACCGCACTTCCCGACCCGCTCGTATCGGCCGAGAAGTTCGTCCCGCCGTCGGGCGACGCCGAACACGCTGTTGCACAGATTTTCTCCGACGTGCTCGAGCTC
This sequence comes from Rhodococcus sp. ARC_M12, assembly GCF_022810385.1. Taxonomy (NCBI): domain Bacteria; kingdom Bacillati; phylum Actinomycetota; class Actinomycetes; order Mycobacteriales; family Nocardiaceae; genus Rhodococcus; species Rhodococcus sp. ARC_M12. The sequence goes on from NZ_JALGQI010000010.1 coordinate 111,027, forward strand.
GAGAGCGTGAGCGTCACGCGGTCGTGGTTCACCCTCGGCGGCGACTCTCTCACCGCCACGCAGGTGATTGCGCGCATCAATGCCGAGCTCGATGCCGACCTCGGAGTCCGAGACCTGTTCGAGGCACCGACCGTCCGTGCCCTGACACAGCGTCTCGGCCGCGGCGGCGGTCATCGGGCCATCGTCGTAGGCGCACGGCCGCACCATATTCCACTGTCTCCGGCACAGCACCGGATGTGGCTGCTCAACCGCTTCGACCCGTCCTCGGGTGCGTACAACATCGCCGCGGCGTTCCGAATCACCGGCGCACTCGACGTCGATGCCCTGCGTGTCGGTCTGAACGATGTCGTCGAGCGCCACGAAGTGCTGCGCACCGTCTACCCCGACGGCCCGGCCGGCCCCGAGCAAGTCGTCACGTCTCGGTACCCGGACGTGACCGTCGCCACGACCACAGAATCGTTGCTCGACGGAGCCCTGTACGCCCTCGCGTCACAGGGATTCGACGTCACCGTCGCTCCGCCACTGCGCGTGGCCGTGCTCGAGCTGGCACCGGAAGACCACGTCCTCGTGGTCGTGGCGCACCACATCGCCGCCGATGGATGGTCGATGAATCCGCTCGCGCGCGATGTCATGATCGCGTACGGATCTCGCGCCGCCGGCCACCACCCGCAATGGACGCCGCTCGAGGTGCAGTATGCCGATTACGCGCTGTGGACTCTCGAACGCCTCGGCGACGAATCCGATACCGATTCGCCTGCGTCCCAGCAGATCCGGTACTGGACGTCCGCACTGCACGACCTGCCCGAGCGGCTCACGCTGCCCGCCGATCGACCGCATCCACCGGTGGCGTCCCACCGGGGTGATCGAGTCTCGATCGACATCGAACCCACCACCGTCGCCGCACTGAGTACATTCGCCGAGCGCACCGGAAGCACCCGCTTCATGATCGTGCACGCCGCCTTGGCAGTGACGCTCGCCCGTGTCTCGGGTCAGCGCGACATCGCCATCGGCACTCCGGTGGCCGGACGCGGGCAACGCGAACTCGACGACCTCGTCGGGATGTTCGTCGGGACCCTCGTGCTGCGCGCACACATCGACCCGGCCGAATCGTTCACCGACGTCCTGGCCTCGGTGCGTGAGCGCGACCTCGACGCCTACGCCAACGCAGACATCCCGTTCGAGCGACTGGTCGAGATCCTTCAGCCGCCGCGATCGACGGCCCACCACCCCCTGTTCCAGGTGATGCTCTCGATCGAGGACACGAGTCCACCGTCCGTCGAGCTGCCGAATCTGTCCGTCCGTCCACTCGACACCTCGCACGTCGCGGCCAAGTTCGATCTGCATGTCACCGTCTCGCTCGCCGCAGGGACCGCGTCGGTGGAGATCGTCTATGCGACAGATATTTTCGACGCATCGACGGTGACCTGTCTTGCCGAGCGGTATCGATCGATCCTCACGGCCGCGCTCGCAGATCCGACTCGGCCGGTGGGAGACATCCCCATCCTGACCGCCGAGGAAGCACCCCGGCTCGTCGGTGCCCCCGCGCTCGGACACCGCACACTGCCCGATCTGCTGGCGGGTGCGGTCATGAGTGCGGGAGGCAGCGGTATCGCGCTCGAGAGCGGTGCCTCGAAGTGGACGTACTCCACGCTCGACGATGCTGCGACCGTCCTCGCTCGCACACTGATGCGGCGCGGTATCGGGCCGGAGCAGTACGTGGCAATAGCGCTGCGCCGTGGAATCTCCTCGATGCTGGCAACCTGGGCGGTGGCCAAAACCGGTGCCGCGTTCGTTCCCATCGACCCGACGTACCCAGCCGATCGTATCGACTACATGCTCACCGATTCCGGTGTGAGTCTGGGAATCACCGACGACGATCACCTGAATTTCCTGCCCGGAGAGCACACCTGGATCTCCATCGACAGTGCAGCCGACCCGCTGATCGACTGCGCACCGGTGGGTGACCTCGACCGGACCGCGATGCTTCGACCCGATCACCCGGCATACACGATCTACACCTCGGGGACCACCGGGCACCCCAAGGGCGTCGTCGTGTCCCACCGCGGCCTGGTGAACCTGGTTGCCGACCTCGTCGATCGGTTCGGTCTCGACAACGACTCTCGTACCCTGCATTTCGCGTCGCCGAGCTTCGACGCCTCGGTGGTGGAACTGCTGATGGCCGTCGGGGCCGGATCGACCATGGTGATCGCCGACCCGGAAATCCTCGGCGGTTCCGAACTCACGGCCGTGCTGCAGCGCGTCACCCATGCTTTCGTCACCCCGGCCGCGTTGGCCACCGTCGACCCGTCCGAGATCTCGGCGTCGACCACCATCGTCGTCGGTGGCGAAGCCTGCCCCCCGGCCCTCGCCGACGCGTGGGCGCAGCACCTCAGGTTCTTCAACGGTTACGGCCCCACCGAAACCACCGTCTTCGCCACGATCGACGGGCCCGTGCAGGCCGGATCGCCCGTGTCGATCGGCGGTCCGGTGCGGGGAATCGAATCGGTCGTGCTCGACGATCGGCTGCATCCGGTACCCGTCGGTTCGGTCGGCGAGCTGTACCTCACCGGGGATGCCGTCGCTCGGGGCTATCATCGGCGATCCGGCATGACGGCAACACGTTTCGTCGCCGATCACGGCGGTCGTCGGCTGTATCGCACCGGTGACCTCGTCCGCAGGATCAGCCGGGTCGGTGCCGCGGGTTCCGATCCGCACAGTGATCGCTACCAGTTCATCGGCCGCGCCGACGCACAGGTGAAGGTACACGGATTCCGGATCGAGCTCGGCGAGATCGACGCCGTGCTCGCCGAGTACGACGGCGTCGCCCAGGCGGTGAGTGCGGTGAACGGCTCCCAGGTGTTCGGCTACGTCGTGCCTGCTGCGGGGCGGGTGCTCGATCCCGAGTCGATTCGCAGCCACTCGCGACGCTTGCTGCCCAATCACATGGTGCCGCAAGCGATCACGATCCTGAACGGCTTACCGCGTACGGGCTCCGGCAAGGTCGATCGCGCGGCGCTGCCGATGCCGGCCCTGGCCGCACGGAGGTTCGCCGAACCCGCCACTGCCACCGAACACCTCGTCGCCGCAGCCTTCGCGCTGGTCCTCGATGTCGCCGCAGTCGGTGCCGAGGACGACTTCTTCGCACTCGGCGGCACGTCCCTCTCCGCCACTCGGGTGATCGCGCACATCAACGACACCGCAGGCACCGCGCTCGCGGTCCGTACGATCTTCGAGTCGACGACGGTGCGCTCGCTGGCCGGTGCAGTCGACGCTGCCGAACGTTCCGCGTTGCCGCGTCTGGTGGCCGGTCCGCGACCGTCGAACATCCCCCTGTCGTTCGCGCAGATGCGGATGTGGTTGCTCAACCGTTTCGAGCCGGCGTCGGCCGCGTACAACATCGCCTTCGCGGTGCACCTGGACGGCGATGTGGACTGTGATGCACTGCAACTCGCAGTCGACGACGTGCTCACCAGGCACGAGGCGCTGCGCACCTACTTCCCGGTGGTGGGAGCCGGTCCCGCCCAGGTGATCCTCGACCACGTCGAACTCGACCTGAACCCGGTCGACATCGACGAGAGCGAGGTGCTGGCACGGGTGGCTGCGGTGATCGGCCGCGGATTCGATGTCACCGCCGCCGTGCCGTTGCGCGGTGCGCTACTGCGGACCGCACCGAGCACACACGTGCTCGTGCTCGTCGTGCACCACATCAGCGCCGACGGTCTGTCGATGACACCGCTGGCACGGGACGTTGCGCTCGCCTACGGGTCACGAGTCCATGGCACCCCGCCGCAGTGGACTCCGCTGCCGGTGCAGTACGCCGACTTCGCCGTATGGCAACGCGAGGTCCTGGGCAACGACGAGGATCCGACCTCCGTGTTGTCGCGGCAGATTCGATTCTGGACGACAACTCTGGCGGATCTGCCCACGGTACTGGACCTTCCGACGGATCGACCCCGGCAGGCCGTGGCGTCCAAACGTGGACGTGCGGTGCAGTTCTCGCTGTCCGAGCAGACCGCTGTGGGTGTGCGGGCCCTTGCCCGCCGGACCGGGACCTCGGTGTTCATGGTCATGCACGCGGCGTACGCAGCTGTGCTGTCTCGACTGACCGGGGGCACGGACATCCCCGTCGGGACCCCGGTGTCGGGTCGCGGATCGGGTGCGCTCGACGACGTCGTCGGGATGTTCGTCAACACCCTCGTGCTGCGACTGAACGTGGATCCGAGTCGATCGTTCACCGAACTCCTGGCGCACACACGCTCCGTCGATCTCGCCGCGATGGAGCACTCCGACGTACCGTTCGATCGAGTGGTGGAGTCCATCGCGCCTGCCCGCTCGACGGCACATTCCCCGTTGTTCCAGGCGTTGCTGGCGCTCGAGACCGAGCGACCTCGGGGCGTGGATCTCCCAGGACTGACGATCACACCGTTTCCGTACGAATCCGAGGTCACCCGCTTCGATCTGGCACTGACGATCACCGACGCCGACGGTCTGGACGGATCTCTGCGCTACGCAACGGATCTCTTCGACGAGCACACCGCGCGTCGATTCGCCGACGAGTTCGTCGCGCTCCTCGATGCCGCTCTGGCCGACCCGTCGACCGCGATCGGCGACCTCGCACCACCGCGCGACGCAGTACTGTACGGCCCGCCCGACACCCCGATTCGGACCCTCGGCCAGCTCCTCGACGCGGCCACGTCCGCCCGTCCTGACGCAATTGCGCTGCGCTGGAACGGAATCGACTACACCTACCGAGAGGCCGACGCCTATGCGAACCGGCTGGCCCGCGTGCTGCTGGGATACGGGGTCGGGCCCGAGACCGTGGTGGCAGTGGCGCTGCCCCGCTCGGCGGAATCGGTGCTGTGCACCTGGGCCGTCACCCGAACCGGCGCAGCATATCTGCCGGTCGACCCGGCGTATCCGGCCGAGCGCATCGCACACATGATCGCCGACTCCGGTGCGGTACTCGGAGTGACCGCCTCGCATGCTCGACGCGCTCTGCCTGCGGATGTCCCGTGGGTGGAACTCGACGATCCCACGTTTCTCACCGAGTTCGAGCCGGCCGACGAGACACCCGTCGCTGCAACAGAACTCATCGGACCGGTGCTCGAGTCGACCGCCGCGTACGTCATCTACACCTCGGGCTCGACCGGGCGACCGAAGGGGGTGGTGGTCAGTCACCGCGGCCTGGCCAATCTGGCCGCGTCCCGCAAGGAACTGCATCGAGTGCAGCACTCGTCGCGGTTCCTGCACAACACGTCTCCGAGTTTCGACATGGCCGTCGGCGAGATGATCTCGGCGCTGTCCGCTGCGGCGACGCTCGTCATCTCACCGCCGACCGTTCTCGGTGGGGCGGAATTGGCGGCGTTCATCCGCGACGAGCAGGTCACGCATGCGTTGATGACACCGTCCGCACTGTCCACGCTCGATCCCGAGGGTCTCGACTGCCTGGAGGTGCTGTGCGTCGGCGGCGAAGCATGCAGCGCCGAACTGGTAGCCAAGTGGAGCCGTGGGCGCCTGATGCTCAACGGGTACGGGCCCACCGAGGCCACCGACATCTCCACCCTCGGTGAGGTACGCCCCGGCGAACCGATCACGCTCGGCCGACCACTGCACGGGCTCCGCGCGATGGTCCTCGATGCCCGCCTGCGCTGCGTCCCGATCGGAGTACGTGGGGAGCTGTACGTCGCCGGGCCCGCACTGGCTCGTGGGTACCACCGCCGATCCGGTTTGACCGCAACACGATTCGTGGCCGATCCCCTGAATCCCGAATCGCGGATGTATCGCACCGGAGACCTGGTGCGGCGTACCGCCGACGGTCGTCTGCTGTACGACGGCCGCAGTGATCAGCAGGTCAAGATCCGCGGCTTCCGCATCGAACCCGGGGAGATCGACGCGGCGCTGACCGCGCACGCAGGTGTCGAGCTCTCGGTGACGCTCGCGGTACCCGGCCCGGCGGGGGAGCAGGCGATGGTCTCCTACATCACGGGCAGTGCACTACCGGAGGACGTGCGCGACCATGCTCGACGTTCTCTGCCCGCTCACATGGTGCCGGCTGCGGTGACGGCCATCGACGAGATACCGCGGACCGGAACCGGAAAGCTCGATGTCGCCGCGCTCCCGGCGCCGGTGTTCGGGACCACCGCGTACCGTCCCGCCACCACCGCTGCGGAGATCGCCGTCGTCGAGGCCTTCGAGGCAGTGTTGGAGACCGATGGAATCGGATTGGACGACAACTTCTTCGAACTCGGTGGCAGCTCGCTCTCTGCGATGAGAGTGATCGGTGAACTCCGCGCCCGGTCGTACGAGATCGGTATGCAGTCGCTCCTGATGGACGCGACGGTGACGGCCGTTGCCGAGCGAATCTCCGCAGGTGCGGCCGATTCCGAGGAGCTGGCGGTGCTCCTTCCGCTCCGCGAGGCCGGCGAGGGCGCTCCCGTGTTCTGCATTCACCCGATACTCGGATTGTCCTGGTGTTACACGGGATTGGGCAACTATGTCGACAATCCGCTGTACGGATTGCAGACCCCGACCCCGGGCGAGTTGCCGACCACACTGTCGCAGTTGGCTTCTCGCTACGTGGACGAGATCTGCCGCGTCGCGTCCGAGGGCCCCGTCCATCTGCTGGGGTGGTCACTGGGCGGTGTCATTGCACACGAGGTGGCGGTGCAGCTCGCAACGTCCGGCCGGAGAGTCGCCTCGCTCGTGCTGCTCGACGCCCACCACGGCGACAGCGGCGACTGGGCCGATGCGATTCCCGTGGCCGACCTGATGTCCGGACTCGGCCTCGACCTCGCCGTGCCCGCGGGCCAGGTCGTGTCTCTCGACACCGCCGGTGAACTGCTCGACTCCGTCGACACCGGCGGCATTCTCGACCGCGCGGACATCGAGCGCCTCATCGCGTCCGCGCAACACAATCACGCACTGCTGCAACAACATCGACCGGGCGTCTACCCCGGTGATGTCCTGTTCTTCGCCGCCGGTCTGGACGGTGGCGATGGCGTCGGGCAGTGGTATCCACACACCGCCGGATCGACCACGGTCGTCTCCGTCCGGGCCACGCACTGGCAGATGTGTGCGTCGTCCACCCTTGCTGCCATCGGCCCACGCATCGCCCACGAACTTCGCGCCACCGAGAAGAAAGAGCTGAAGAATCGATGAAAGCTCCACGCCTGACGGCTCTCGCCCTGGCCGCCGGACTGCTGCTCGGAATTCCGACGGTCGCGTCGGCGCAACCCGCGGCTCCCACCGATCAGGTCCACCGTCCGGTAGGGACGGTGGAGAGCATCGACAAGATCGACGACACTCGCTGGGACGTCTTCGTGCGCTCGCCCTCGATGGACACCGTCGTCAAGATCCAGGTGATCCGGCCGTCCAACACGTCCGTGCCCCGGCCGACGCTGTACATGCTCAACGGTGCCGGTGCGGGTGTCGACGGTGCCAACTGGTTGGCCAAGACCGACATCGTGGACTTCTTCGCGGACAAGAACGTCAACGTCGCCATGCCCGTCGGCGGATACCTGAGCTACTACACCGATTGGGAACGCGACGACCCGAAGCTCGGCCGGAACAAGTGGCAGACCTTCCTCACCCACGAACTACCGCCGGCGCTCGACGAGGCCTTGGGGGCTGACGGCGTCAACGCCATCGGAGGCCTGTCGATGTCTGCGGGATCGGTGCTCGATCTCGCCATCCAGGCTCCGGGACTGTACCGAGGCGTGGCGTCGTACAGCGGGTGCGCGCAGACGAGCGATCCGGTGACTCGTTCCTTCATTCGCGCGTTGGTGCAGCTGCGCGGCGGCGGCAACACCGACAACATGTGGGGACCCGACGGCGATCCGCAGTGGGTGGAGCACGATCCACTCGTCAACGCCGAGAAACTCCGTGGACTCGAATTGTTCGTCTCCAACGCCAGCGGACTGCCCGGCCAGTACGAGATGCCCGGGAACGTCCGGCCTGCCGGATCTCCGCCGTTGGTCGACCAAGCAGTTCTGGGTGGCCTCATCGAGGCCGGAGCCAACGTGTGCGCTCACAACCTGGTGAACCGTCTCGGCGAACTCGGCATCCCGGTCACGACGAACTTCCCGGCGGCCGGAACACACTCGTGGCAATACTGGCAGGACGCACTGCGGGCATCGTGGCCGACACTGGATCGGGCGCTGAGTCGGCTGTGATGAACGGGGACGTTCGGGGCCCGGATGTGGGCGCACGATGGTGAACAGTCACTAATGCGTTCTGTTCGCAGACGTGGTTGAGTCGTCAGTAATGAGACGTGGGTAACACTCACGCTGCCGACGGCGACATACCCAGAGTCGGCACGTACAAACCCTATGGAAACACGAACTTCATCTCTTGGCTCGGAGGCGCACCCATGACTGTCGTGAACGATCTTCCCCATCTGGCCCTCGCGGAACTCGACCCGTCGAACTATGCGGTGCCGACGATCGCGCCGATCCGAGCCACCGGCCACTTCGATCCCGTGTTCTGCGTCCACCCGCTGGTGGGCCTGGTCGATTGCTACGCAGGTCTGGCCGGCCACATCGACGACGAACGGCCCATCTACGGCGTCCAGGTACCGACGTCCGGTGAGCGCTCCGAGTCCCTCGTCTCCTTGGCTTCGCGGTACGCCGACGACATCGCTCGTATCCAGACCGACGGTGCCGTTCACCTCCTGGGGATGTCGTTCGGCGGAGTTCTCGCCCACGCCATTGCCGTCGAACTACAGAGCCGAGGCGTCACCGTCGGCGCGCTGACGCTGCTCGACAGTGACCCCGTTCGGGCCCGCGCCGAGGGTGCGGATCTCCTCGCATCCATGGGTGACGAGATCGATCGCAGTCACGTCGAAGAGCTGCTGGCCGTCGCCTCGCACAACGACGGGCTCGTCCAGCGCCACCTGCCCGGCATCTACTTCGGCGACATCCTGGCCGTCTCGTCACTCGGCACCGACTCCGGCTCCGCCTGGCATCCCTTCGTCTGCGGCACCGTCGCCAAGTACCTCGTGCCCGACGCCACCTCGTTCGACGTCGTCGGCCCGTTGGTCGACAGCTACCTCAGCTGATTTCTCCCTTCATCCCAGCCAGTCCAGTACGGCCGCGGCCGTCCAGGATTGCTGCATGCTGCCGAGCGGCTTACCGGTGAACGGCTCGTAGTACTCGGCAAAGCTGCCGTCGCTGGCCTGACGCAAGCCTTCATCGCGCAAGGACAGTGACCGCTCCGACCAACCGCGACGCGCGAACGCCCACGAGAACAACCACGTCATCACCGGCCACACCGGCCCGCGCCAATACTCGCGGGCACGGAAGTCCTTCGAGACCGGCGACGTCGACGGCGGCACGGCGTACCGCAGATCCGGATGCCCGCAGAATCGTGTGCCCTCGAAGACTCGAAGCAGGTTGCGCTCCTGCTCGCGAGGCAAGCCGCCGCAGAGCAACGGCGCGAACATCGCGATGGTCTCGGTGCCGATCCACTGACCCGTCCGCAGGTCGAAGTCGCGGGCCCCACCGGAGCGTGCGTCCGTCGTCGCGACCACTCCCGTGCGGAACTTCTCCGCCCACGACCGCAGTTCCCGCACATCCGAGTGGGGACGAGAATGGTCCTCGCCGATGGTGGCGAGTACATCGCACGCCACCGCGAAGATGGCGCTGACGAACACGTCCTCGACGGCGAAACTCATCTTCGTCTTCAATGCATCGTCGTCGTAGCCGACCTGCTTCATCTCCTCCACCAGCCAGATGTAGCGGTCGTACTCGAGATTGCTGGGCCGCTGGGAGGCGTCGGTGATGACCGCCTTGTCCTCCCGGAAGTACGGATCCATCTCTCCAGGAACAACATTGGCGTAGGCCGAATCCCACCGCGGCGAGTTGTCCATGCCCGACTCCCAGCCGTGGAACAGCGCGATACGCCCGTTGTCGTCGACGTCACGCGCCTGAGCGAGCCAACGGTGCCACCGCACCAGATCACCCCAGCGGCGATCGAGAAACTCCTCGGCGACAGCACGCGTCGTACGTCCATGTCGCTTGGAGTGGTCGAGGATCCGCTGCACCGCGATCGCGTGCACCGGTGGTTGGGTGATGCCGGAGGTCTGCGGGTTCATCGGAGCCTGGGGAGCGAGTGTTCCGGTAGCCCAGCGCGCCGGACCGGGAAAGTAGCCGTCGACCCCATTGGCGAAGACGATGTGCGGGATCATCCCGTTCTTCCACTGCGCCGAGAGCAACGTGTCCATCTCCACCACAGCACGCTCGACACTGAGCGGTGCCAGTCCGACGGAGACGAATGCCGCGTCCCAGCTCCACATGTGCGGATACAGCCTCGGGGCCGCGCTGGTCATGGTGCCCAGGTCGTTTCCTCGAAGCAGGTACGCCGCCCGTGCCGCCAACTGCGTGGAAGTGAAACCTCGATCGCCCATGCAGACAGTTTGCGTCCATACGCGCAATTCCGCTCGGTTGGATTGCGGACCGAACGTGTCCTTGTTTGTTCCTAGTGTGGGTTTCACCAGCTCACCCAGGAGGAAACGATGATCACCGAGAACACCGACATCCGGAAAATGCTCGACCAACAACGCGCGAACTTTCTCATCACCGTCCGTGGAATCACCGATGAGCAGGCACGCACCCGCACCACCGCCAGCGAACTGACCCTCGGCGGACTGTTGCATCACGTGATCAGCAACGAGAGGCATTGGATGAAGGTGATCGCCGACCTGGACGAGACGGCCGAGTTCGACATGGAGTCCGCCGGCGGCGAGTACGTCATGGCGGAGGACGAAACGGTCGCCGGGCTGATCGCCGAATGGGACGAGGTGGCGCGCTCCACTGCCGACGCCCTGGCAACGTTGGATCTCGATGTGTCGGTCCCCGTTCCGACGGCACCCTGGGCACCCGAACGTACCTGGCAGAGCGCACGATTCACCGTGCTGCACATACTGCGCGAAATCTCGCAGCACGCCGGCCACGCGGACATCATCCGCGAGGAACTGGACGGTGCGAATACGACCCGGACCTGGGCCGCCGCGGCGGGGATGAGCTTCTAGTCGAGTGTGAGTTGCTGCTGCAACGAGTGCTCCACTCCACGGGTTCAGGCCGGGGAATCCCCGATTCACGCTCCGGAGTGGAGCGAAACGTGCGGACGCAAGGGGCCTGATTACTGTGGTTACATGACTCGTACTGCACTGGTGACCGGAGCAAGCCGTGGCCTCGGGGCCCATATCGCTCGACTGCTCGCTCCGGATCATCACGTGTTGCTGGGGGGACGATCGGCCGAATCTCTCGAGCCGATCGCGTCGGAACTGGCAGGAGCTACCCCGTGGCCGGTGGAACTGACCGATCCCGACGCCGTGGCGGCGGCCGCGTCGGGCATCGATTCTCTGGACGTGTTGGTGCACAACGCCGGAGTGGCGGCACTGGGGACAATCGAGGAGTCGACGGCCGACGATTGGCGTCGCCAGTACGAGGTGAACGTCATCGCCGTCGTCGAGCTCACTCGATTGCTCCTACCGGCACTGCGAAGGGCGAACGGTCATGTGGTGCTGATCAATTCGGGTGCCGGTATTCGCGCCAATCCCGGTTGGGGCGGTTACGCGGCGAGCAAGTTCGCGCTACGGGCATTCGGGGATGCGCTGCGGTCGGAGGAGCCGTCCTTGCGGGTGACCTCGGTGCATCCCGGACGTATCGACACCGAGATGCAGCAGGAGATCGTCGCGCACGAGGGTGGGGAGTACGACGGCTCGAAGTTCTTGCAGCCCAACACTGTTGCGCTAGCAGTACGCAACGCAATCGATACGCCGGCCGATGCCCATCCGACAGAATTGGTGCTGCGCACCAGGTGAGCGTCGGTGCCATTGGTCCTTGCCGAGGCTCAAACCCCGGCCGCGCTCCAAGTCGCCTGTGCGGGTGCGGGACTGCCTACTTCGCCAGTGCGGTTGCGATGGTGACGACGCGAGTGGCCATGTGCTCGAGTGCCGCATTCGTGGCGTCCTCGAGCTCGTTCTGGTTGTCACCGCCGGTCACGTGGCCCACGCCGTAGGGATTGCCGTCGACGAACTTGAGTCCGTCGGTGTAGCCGGGCGGCACCAGGACTCCGCCGAAGTGCATCAGCGAGGTGTACAAACCGATGAGGGTTGTCTCCTGGCCGCCGTGCGCGGTTTGGCTGGAGGTGAAGGCGGCGTACGCCTTGTTCGCGAGTTCCCCCTTGGCCCAGTATCCGCCGAGCGAGTCCATGAAGTTCTGGAACGGTGCCGCGGTGCTGCCGAAACGCGTCGGAGATCCGAGGATGACGCCGTCGGCCCAGACGATGTCGTCACCGCTGGCAGCGGGAAGGTCCTTGGTCGCTTCGTAATTGGCGGTCCATGCGGGGTTCTCGGCGAAGGTGCTCGGGTCGCGTGTTTCCGCGATGTGCCGCACGCGAACCTCTGCACCTGCAGCAGTGGCTGCGTCGGCGAGTTTGTTCGCCATGGTGGACCCGTGGCCGGTTGCCGAGTAGTAGATGATTGCGATCTTGGTCATTGGTGCGGCCTTTCGATGTGGAATGGTCGACATACGGAGGACGTGACTTTCGTACGTGCCACCGAGTGGATCGGCGATCGGCTGGAACCGCGCGCCGTCCGATTCCCGGAGGTAGCTCGCTCTGTTCAAATGGTTGCGATGTCAACTACTCCGACCATACCTGCTGTGGTTTCCTTGTCAACTACTTTCAACCGGCCGAACGAACCCTGGCCGCGTCGCTCGGGTCCCGTCCCGCACGAGGCACGCCCGCACCCGTCCGGTGAACCGATCACTGTCACTCGTCGCCGACGAATTTTTCGATTGCTCATCCGCGCACGTTTTCGCGAACCTCGGCCCGACCTAAGTCCCGCACATCGAGGACCAAAGGATCGTGTGCGCGAGGTCGATTCCAGAGTTCGATGGAGATCAAACGATCGTCAGAGGAGTTGGACATGTCGATGAATCCGATGGACTCGATGAGCATGGTGCACATGATCATGATGTGTCTTCATCAGATGGGCATCCTGCAGCCGATGCACATGAACATGTGAACCGTACGAGCGGCGCGGTGACATCGACGCAGCAACCCTCGGTACCGGAACGGCTACGCGCTGCGGCCGATCCGGCCTTGCTCGTAGCGACCGTCGGTGCACTGCTCTGCGGTGGGCTCGCCTGGTTGCTCGACGCGAAGGCCGTCGCCGACGGCTTCTGGATCGCCGGAACCGTGGTGTCGATTCTCCCGGCCACCTGGTGGGTGATCGACGCCCTACGCCGCGGCCGCGTCGGAGTCGACCTGATCGCGGTCCTGTCGCTCGCCGGCACCCTCCTCGTCCACGAGTACGTTGCCGGCGCACTGATCGGAGTCATGCTGGCCACCGGACGAGCTCTCGATTCCGCGGCCGAGCGCCGAGCCACGAAGGACTTGCACTCCCTGCTGGACAACGTCCCGCATACGGCCCGCCGCCGGATCGCGAACGACGTACAGACCGTACCGATCGACGACGTCGGGGTCGGCGACGCGATCGTCGTCGGACCGGGAGAGGTGGTGCCCGTCGACGGATGGATCACCTCCCCGATCGCGGTTCTCGACGAATCGGTGCTCACCGGCGAAGCGATGCAGGTTCGACGTCGTACCGGTCAGGACGTACGCAGTGGCGTCGTCAATGCCGGTTCGGCGTTCGAGCTCTCCGCCCGCGCGACCGCCGCGGACAGCACGTACGCCGGTGTCGTGCAGTTGGCCCGCGAGGCCGCTGCCGAGAGCGCTCCCGTGGTCCGGCTGGCCGACCGAATCGCAGCCTGGTTCCTGCCCTTCGTCCTGATCGTCTCCACGCTGTCCTGGCTGATCAGCGACTCGGTCGTTCGCGCCGTTGCGGTTTTGGTGGTCGCTACACCCTGCCCTCTGCTGCTCGCGGCTCCGATCGCGATCGTCTCGGGCATGTCGCGCGCCTCTCGCATCGGCGTCCTGATTCGGCACGGCGGAGCCCTGGAGAACCTCGGGCACGCCACCACTCTGGTGCTGGACAAGACCGGAACCCTCACTACCGGCAGACCGACCGGCAGCGACATCGTGGCAGCACCGGGCACCGACGCGACCGAACTCCTCCGACTCGCCGCGTCCGCGGATCGACTCTCGCCGCACGTGCTCGCCGAGGCCATCGTGCGGGAGGCGACGACGCGCGGTCTGGCTCTATCCATGCCCACCGATGTCGACGAGGCAGCGGGGACGGGTGTCGCATCCACCGTGGACGGCAGACGCATCACAGTCGGCTCTTTGGATGTCGGTCCCGACGCACCGGCGTGGGCGCGGGCAGTACTTGCACGGGCCGCCTTCGACGGAGCCGTCATCGCCTGGGTCACCATCGATTCCGCACTCGCCGGAGCGTTACTGCTGATCGATCCCCTTCGTCGCGACGCGTCCCGAACGCTGCGGCGTCTGCGTTCGGCCGGATTGACGCGCGTGGTCATGTTGACCGGAGATCGCCACGAACCTGCCGAGGCGGTCGGAGCGATACTCGGACTCGACGCGGTGTACGCCGAGCAGACCCCCGCCGACAAGGTGGCCGGGGTCCGGACCGAACGGGAATCCGCGGTCACGATCATGGTGGGCGACGGCGTCAACGATGCTCCCGCACTGGCCGCAGCGACGGTCGGGGTGGCGATGGGTGCGCGAGGCTCGACAGCGAGTTCGGAAGCGGCCGACATCGTGCTGACCGCAGACCGTCTGGACCGGCTCGCCGACGCGATGGAGATTGCCCGTCGATCCCGTCGCATCGCCGTCCAGAGCGCCGCGGTCGGGATGGGATTGTCCGTGGTGGCCATGGCATGTGCGGCCTTCGGCCTACTACCGCCCGCTGCGGGCGCGCTTCTGCAAGAAGGAATCGACGTTGCCGTCATTGTCAATGCGCTGCGGGCACTGCAGGTCGACCCGGCACGCAGAGTCGCACTCACCGAGAGCACTGCCGGCATGCTGCGTAGATTCGACACCGAACACGACCTGATGCGTGAGGATCTGTCTCTGCTTCGACAGACTGCGCAGTTGATCACGACAGGGCACCTCGAGCAGGCGCGCGCGTCGTTGCGACTGGTCGACACGTTTCTCACCGATACCCTGTTGCCGCACGAGCGGGCCGAGGACACCGAGTTGTACCCCGCATTGGCCGGTCCCCTCGGCAGCAGTGAGGCGACAGCGACGATGAGTCGGATGCACGCCGAGATCGGACGCGTGTCCGGTCGTTTGCGCACCCACCTCGAGCAGGCGGATGCCCGAGGGCACGTGAGCGAAGACCAGTCCGACGACCTGCTCGCCTGCCTGTACGGCCTGTACGCCCTGCTGCGCCTGCATTTTCTGCAGGAGGAGGAGAACTACTTCACCCTCGCGTCGGACGACGAACCGACCGAGCGGAAACAACCGGACGATGTTCGTAATTCGCCGAATTGTGTTGCAGCCGAGAAGAACACACCATGAATAGGACGAGGTGCTTCACATGACGGATCCGAACTGCGTCGATGTGCTGGTGCTGTACGCCACGGCGAAGGGATCCACTCGCGGGATCGCCGAGAGGATCGCGTCGTGTCTGCGCACAGGAGGTACCCGGGTCGCGGTCAGGTCGGTGGCCGACACCTCGCCCCTGCCGAGCTGCGCTGCTCTCGTGTTCGGCAGCGCCGTCCACAACGGACAGTGGCTGCCGGCTGCCGAAGACATGGCGGGACGGATCGCGGAGGAGTGCGGCGTCACTGCTCCGGTGTGGGCCTTCTCGGTGTCCACCGTTGGATCGACCAGCACGCTTCTCTCCTCTCGGTTGGCCGACTTCCTCCGCCCCCGCACACCGGAACCGCTTGCCGTGCAGAGGCTTCGGAAGCAGGTCCCGCTTCGCGATCATCGATGGTTTGCCGGATCGATCGCACCGGGAGATTGGCCGGGGGTGGGCCGAGTGGTGTTCCGACTGATGGGTGGGCACTACCGTGACGCCCGCGACTGGCCAGACATCGAGCAGTGGGCCCGCCGAATCGAATCGGCCGTTCACTCGTCGACATGATCGAGCCGGTGGTGCTGCACCGCTCTCGGCCGTCGGATCAGGGACCTTCGGCCCTGTCGACGCAGACGTCGATTGAGGAATTCTCGGTACGGACGCAATCCTCACCACGGAGGTGCCCGATGCACAGACCCCCCTGGATATTCGACGACACCCGCGATCACCTCACGACCGATGTGCTGCTCACGGCCGGCATCATCGGGAGCGGTGTGTACGTCACGACGATGGCGCAGGGATCCACGACGTGGAGCTTCCTGTCCGGGTTTCTCGCCGCGACGATGTTGCTGGGTGCCACCGCTCTGTCTCACCCGGGAACATTGTTCGAGCGTTCGGACGGACGACCGAACCCCACCGCTGCAGAACCCGACCTCACGCTGGAACCATGACCGAGCCTGCCGACCGATTCGACCGGGTTGAGCCGGCAGACGCGATTCGAGCCGAACCCGAGACGGTGGTGTGGCTCGATCCGAGTCCACTCCAATCATGCTGGGAGCGAGTCGTGTTCGGACGTACTCACAGAGGTCATGTCGAGCAGTGAGGATTCAGGATCGCACGATCGCGGCCGTGCTGTTCGACCTCGATGGCGTTGTGACCGACTCCGCCGAGCTCCACGAACGAGCATGGAAGAAGACGCTCGATTCCCTTCTCACCGCGGCCGGACAGTCGGATCGCCCGTTCACCCACCAGGACTACCTCGATTACATCGACGGCCGACACCGCGTCGACGGCCTTCGCTGTTTCGCACACGCGCGGGCGATCGAACTGGCAGACCAGGACGGCATCGAGACCTGGGCTAGGCGAAAGAACGACGAGTACCTCCGCATTCTCGACGGCGAGGGCGTGCGCATTATCGACGCGACGGTCACCGTGCTCCGTCGGTTGCGGCTGGCGGGGGTGCCCACAGCGATTGTCTCCGCCAGCCGCAATGCCGCGCACGTCCTCGAATTGGCCGGTATCGGTGGATTGTTCGACGCCAGGGTGGACGGTGTGGATGCGGAACGACTCACCCTCCCGGGCAAGCCGGCACCCGCGATGTACCTCGAAGCCGCCCTGAGGCTGGGTTTGCCCCCGACATCCCTTGCCGTCGTGGAGGATTCGTCAGCCGGCATCGACGCTGCCCATGCTGGGCAGTTCGGCCTCGTCATCGGCCTGACACACGGGCAGCAGCCGGCGGGAGTGGACACCGCCGATGTCGTCGTCGGCGAGCTCACCGAACTCCACCTCGACTTCGACCCCGATCTATCGGCCCGGCAACACCGGTCGTGCGAGTTGTGCCGTGCCGATGTGTCCTCACCGTGGGCACTGCAATACCTCGGCCTCACTGCGTGGGAGGAAGGGGTCCGGGAGAGTCTGTGCACGCTGGGCAACGGTTACTTCGCAGTCCGTGGTGCCCTTCCCGAATCGGTCTCCGACGGCGTGCACGGTCCGGCTACGTACATTGCCGGTCTCTACGACAGGGCGACGTCGACGATCGACGGTGCCGATCACGAGGACGAATCCATCGTCGCCTGCCCCAACGGGTTGCTCACGACGTTCAGGATCGAAGACGGGCCGTGGCTGACCACCGACAATCAGCGTCTGCTGCACCATCATGTCGTGCTGGAACTGAAAGAAGGTGTGCTCCGTCGAGAGAGTCTGCTCGAAGACGATGCGGGGCGGCGCACGTGGCTTCGGCAAGCACGGATCGTATCGATGGCCTCGCCACATACTGCGGCACTGCGCAATCGGATCGAACCCGTGAACTACAGCGCACCGATCACCGTCCGCTCCGTCCTCGACGGAAACATCCGCAACGACAACGTTTCCGACTTCCGTTCGTTGAACAACATTCATCTGACCGATCACGACACAGGCACACTCACGGATGGCCGATCGTGGCTCCGCGCACGAACCGTCCAGTCGGCCATCACGGTCGTCGTGGCGGCACGAATGAACTCGCCGGCCCCGGTGCGAGCGGTCGGCAAGCAACCGACGGCGATCGCGCTGGACACCACGGCAGACGTCGAGGCAGGTACCACGTTGGAGGTCACCACGACGGTGGCTGTCTACTGTTCGCGTGATCGAGCGATCTCGGACCCCCTCGAATCGGCGTTGGCACTGGTGGCGGAGTCGGGACCCTTCACAGCACTCCTCGACGAACATCGCAGCCAATGGCAGCGGATCTGGAATCGCTACGAACTCGACGCATCGTGCGCCGACGAGCACACCATCCAGGCGCTCCGCCTTCAGCTGTTCCACGTCATCGCGTGCCTGTCCCCGCACACGATCGAACTCGACGTCGGTGTTCCTGCTCGCGGCCTTCACGGCGAGGCCTACCGCGGGCACGTGTTCTGGGACGAACTCTTCGTTCTCCCGCTCCTCAACCTGCGCCTACCCGAGCTGTCGAGGTCGCTGTTGCTCTACCGACACCGACGCCTCCCCCAAGCGCGGCGTCGAGCGCGCGAACTCGACTGTGCGGGAGCACTTTTCCCGTGGCAGAGCGGAAGCGACGGCCGCGAGGAGACGCCTCGATTTCTGTTCAATCCACGATCGGGGCGGTGGATGGCCGACCACTCGAGCCGCCAGTTCCACGTCGGACTCGCAGTCGCGTACAACGTGTGGCACTACTGGCAGGTGACGGCGGACTTCGGGTTCCTGGTCTCGTACGGTGCCGAGATGCTGATCGAAATCGCGAGATTCTGGGTCGGCCTCGCGAGCTGGGACTCGGCGGAGCAGCGATTCGACATCCGGGGCGTGATGGGTCCGGACGAATTTCACGACGGCTATCCAGGCCGACCCGGGGAAGGGATCGACAACTGCACCTACGTCAACGTGATGGCGTCGTGGAGCATTCGTCGAGCTCTGGACGCGTACGACATCGTCGGGCACGACGACGTCGGCCTGTGGAGCCGTCTCGAGATCGACCCGGGTGAACTCGACCAGTGGAGGTCGGTTGCGAACCGTCTTCGGGTGGAGTTTCTCGACAACGGCCTGCTCGCTCAGTTCCACGGGTACGGAAAGCTCAGAGAACTCGATCTCGACGAGTACCGGCGCAGATACGGCAATATCGGTCGACTGGACTTGATCTTGAACGCGGAGGGAGATTCCTGCGCGGAGTACAAGGTCTCGAAGCAGGCCGATGTGCTGATGCTCCTGTATCTGTTCACGGCCGAGGAGCTGACCGAGCTGCTCGGCTCGATGGGGTACGCCTTCGACCCGGTGACGATCCCCGCGACAATCGACTACTACCTCGACCGGACCACTCACGGTTCCACTCTCAGTAGGGTCGCCCATGCGTGGGTTCTCGCGCGCAGCAATCGAATCGACTCGTGGGAGATGCTCCGCACGTCCAGCGCCGCCGATCTCTCCGACACTCAACGAGGAACGACACGCGAGGGAATCCACCTCGCTGCCATGGCCGGCAGCATCGATATCGTGCAACGGTGCTACACCGGAATCGACGTCCGCGGCGACACCCTGTGGCTCCATCCGCAACTGCCGTCAGAACTCCGATCACTGGCATTCGATCTCCGCTACCGCGACCACCACATTCACGTCCGATGCGACGCGGCGTCGACGACCGTGAGCATCCAGCCGAGCGCGCGGCCGCCGATCTCGATCGACATCGACGGCCGGACCTACCTCATGAGCGGCGGTCGAACGGTCGTCCATCCATCGAATGCGACCACTGATTCTTCGACGATCACGGTCGATCACTGACGTCGGCCCGCGGACCCTCGTCCACCCACTCGGGATGCTCGTGCTCCGCCCAGTCTCGCGTGACCACACCCTCCGTCATTCCGCGCATGGCCTCGGTGTCGTTCCACGCGTACGTGATGTGTCCGACGACGAGTAGCCCGAATCCCAGTGCGAACCAGTCGTGCACGAAGGTCGCGCCGATGCGCCAGTCCAACGGACTCCAGTTCTGGAAATACATCACGGCACCGGTGAGCAGCAGCACCAGAATCGAACCGCCGCTGAGCGCGCCGTTGAGCTTCTGACCCGCATTGAACTTGCCGACGCCGATCGCACCGATGCGTCGAGCCTTGGAGCGCAACCACTTCCAGTCGTCGGCGACGAATCTGTTGAGGCGCGTCATGTCCCGTCGATACCCCCTGGATATCGCACCGGCGATCAACGGAATCGGCAACAGAAAGCCCGACCACACATGCACGAACTCCACCACGGGACGATTGCCGACGAGCACCGCGAGCGACCCGATGTACAGAATCGCCGCGGTCACCATGCACACGATCACCAAGACCCCGACTGCCCAGTGCACGTACCGTTCTACCCGGCCGAACCGATTGCGGTCGTCAGCTCGTGGGGTCATCGCGACGCCCGTTCGATTCGCCGACGTACGCGTCGACGTCGTATCCACGATTCTCCCAGTATCCGGGAACCACGTTGTCCGTCAGCTCGATTCCGCCGAGCCACTTGATGCTCTTGTAGCCGTACATCGGACCGACGAACAACCGCACCGGACCTCCGTGATCGTGGGTGACGGGGCCGTCGAGCATGGTCAACGCAACCAGTACGTCGTCGCGACGGGCCTGCTCGAGCGTCAGACTCTCGGTGTACGTGCCGTCGAACGAGGTGAACCGCAGCGACGTCGCCGATGCGGTGGGTCCGACGGCATCGAGGACATCCGCCAATCGCACTCCGCTCCAAGCAACTTCGGGCACCCGCCATCCCGTGACGCACTGGAAGTCACGCACCAACGACGTCTGCGGCATCGAACGGAGGTCCTGCAGAGTGAACGTCCGCGGTGAGTCGACGGAACCGCCCACCGTCAGGGCATAGGAGTTCTCGTCCTTGCGCGGCGCGCCCAGCGTCACCGAATAGAACCGGAAATTGTTCCCGACGGGAATCAGTCCGATCAGTCCCGTCGGATCGTGGTTACCGATCGGCCCGAGTACCGACGCGAGACCCTTCTGGACCGCGCCCCCACCGACGATGCCCGCCACCCCGGCCGCCACCAGGCCGAGCACGACTCGGCGACCCACGGGGCTACCCGGAATCTCGCGTTCGTCGATCGGCATTCCTCCACTGTCCACGCTCGACGGCGATCCGTCACCTGGTGCCCCTCGAAGTCTGGATGTTCGACGCGGGAAGTCCTACCGTGGAGACATGGCACTGTCGAAGACAGAACGCGAAGAGTATTTGGCCGAATCGCATATCGCCGCGCTGTCAGTGGCGGCCGGACCGGATCGCGGCCCGCTGACGGTCCCGATCTGGTACGACTACACCCCCGGCGGTGATGCCTGGGTACTGACCGGCAAGACGTCCAAGAAGGCCCAACTAATCAGGGCTGCAGGGCGATTCACCCTCATGATCGAACAGTCCGATCCGACGATCCGCTACGTCAGCGTCGAGGGCCCCGTGGTGCGCGAGGAACCGAGCACCCCGGAGCTGCTGCGCGACATGGCAGCCCGCTACCTGCCTCCGGACAAGGTCGACGGCTACCTCGAGATGGCCAACCGAGAGCACGAGGAGAACGTGGTGTTCTACCTGCGCCCCGAACACTGGCTGTCTGCCGATCTCGGGGCCATCTGAGATAACTACGAAGTCGGGGTCAAGGCATTGCCGGGCGGGATCGTCACACAGTTGCTGCGCGTCGGCCCACCGCCGAACCGCTCGGTGAGGAACTGCAGACCCTGAGCCTCGAAGGCCGGGAAGGCTTCGCTGTGCGTAAGGCCGTCGTACTGCGCGTACTGCACATCGACGCCCCTGGAGCAATAGTCGTGAGCCAGTCCCTGTACATCACCGGTGATCATGACGGAATCGCCGATCGGATCGGCCTGCCCGACCGCCAGGAACATCGGCGTCCGTGGAGTGCCCTGGCTGCCCATGATGTTGTCGTCGATCGCCGCCACCACCTCGGGTAGGTCGAGCAAGGAGGTGTACGGGGCCTTCACCATCGAGGCGTCGGTGAGCGTGGGGTAGTCGTCGGCGAACTGGGCAATGCATTCCTGATCGACCTGGTCGATCACCTCGAAGCCGTAGTCGGAGATGAAACTGGTCAGGTCGAGTCCGTACGCACGCTCGTAGGCGACGATCAGTGCCGGGATGACACCCGCCCACTCTCTGTTACCGCTGACGTACGGAAGGTTGTGAGCCAGGTCGACCGGCAGCCCGCCGGCCGCTACTCCGACGAGATTCAGCTCGGGTGCGTACTCGGGGGCGATCTCGGATCCCCATTGCGTCGGCACGGATCCACCGGAGTACCCGATCATCCCGACGGGGGTGCTCGACGGAACCTGCAGGAAAGACTGGGCCGCGCGAACGCCGTCCAGAGCTGCGTAGCCCGACTGCCGCCCGATCGTCCACTCGAGCTCCTCGCCCTCGTAATCCGGCACGACGACGGTGTAGCCGGCTGCGAGGTAACCGGCGATGACCGCCTGTTCCGCGCCGGCAATGGGACTGGTCGACCCGCCGCTGAGGGTGTACGAGGGATTGCACTGAGAGCCGAGGGCGTCGTACGCCATGTGGTACGAGACGATCCGCGTCGGCCCGGGGATCAAGGGCCGCAGCACCGTGGCGACCGTGACGACGCCGTCACCCTGCTGGTCGGTAGTTCTGTAGAGAACCTGACTCCCCGAGATCGGCGTCGGCTGGCTGGGGGTACGGAACGTCATGGGCCTCGACCGCAGCACCGTTCCGGGGGAGACGTCCAGGCCGCCGTCCCAATCGTAGAACGGATCATTCGCTGGAATCGGCGAGCCGGGTCCCGGATCCGCTTGTGCCACCGGCACACTCACCAAAGGTACGGACCCGAGAAGCAGTACGACCGAGGCCATCAGCCTCACCGCAAACCCTCTACCAGCCAGTGACATGGAACAATTAAACCCCCGCGAACTCGAAGTTATGGACGGAAATCACCAGATTTTCATCCATAACTTCGAGTTCGGCGAGAGCTACTTCAGAACGATGTTCACCATTCGACCCGGGATCACGATGATCTTGGTCGGGGCCTTGCCGTCGAGCAGGGCCACGATTTTCTCGTCCGCCAGTGCCGTCTTCTCGACGTCGTCCTTCGTCGCATCGGCCGGGACGGTGATGCGGCTGCGGACCTTGCCGTTGACCTGGATGGGGTAGTCGACGGTATCGGCGACGAGCCACTTCTTCTCCACGCGCGGGAAAGGCCCGTGTGCCAACGACTTCTCGTGACCGAGCTTGCTCCACAGTTCCTCGGACAGGTGCGGTGCCAACGGAGCCAGCATCAGGATCAGTGGTTCCACGACCCCACGCGGCGCACCGTCCGGGTACGCCTTGGTGATGTGATTGGTCAGCTCGATCAGCTTGGCACCGGCCGTATTGTCGCGCAGCGCAGCGTAATCCGCGTGCACGCCGTCGATCACGCGGTTGAGCACTCGCAGCGTGTCCTCGGTGGGCTTGGCATCGGTGACGCGAACCTCGCCGGTCACCTCGTCGAGCACCAGTCGCCACACGCGCTGCAAGAATCGCTGTGCGCCGACGACGTCCTTCGTCGCCCACGGCCGGGAGGTATCGAGCGGGCCCATCGACATCTCGTAGAACCGCAGGGTGTCGGCACCGTACTCGGCGAAGATCTCGTCGGGGGAGACCGAATTCTTCAGGGACTTACCCATTTTGCCGTATTCACGGTTGACGGGCTGGTCCTGATAGAAGTAGCCACCGTCGCGTTCGACGACCTCGGCCGCGGGCACGTAGACCCCGCGGGCGTCGGTGTACGCGTACGCCTGGATGTAGCCCTGGTTGTACAGCCGACGGTACGGCTCGCTCGAGCTGACGTGACCCAGATCGAAGAGCACCTTGTGCCAGAAGCGCGAGTACAGCAAGTGCAACACCGCATGTTCGACGCCACCGACGTAGAGATCGACGCCGCCCGGATCGTGGGGTCCGTGGATCTCCGGACGCGGACCGACCCAGTACTTCTCGTTCTCCGGGTCCGCAAAGGCCTCGGAGTTGGTGGGGTCGATGTAGCGCAGCTGGTACCAGGAGCTACCGGCCCACTGCGGCATCACGTTGGTGTCGCGGGTGTAGGTCTGCAACCCGTCGCCCAGATCCAGTTCGACGTTGACCCATTCGACGGCCTTGGCCAGTGGCGGGGACGGCTCGGAGCCCGCGTCGTCCGGGTCGAACGAGACCGGTGCGTAGTTCTCGACCTCCGGAAGTTCCACCGGCAGGGCGGAATCGGGTAGGCCGTGCGGGTTGCCCTCGGAGTCCCAGACGATCGGGAACGGCTCGCCCCAGTAGCGCTGGCGGGCGAACAGCCAGTCGCGCAGCTTGTACTGGATGGTGCCGCGTCCGGTGCCGTCCGCTTCCAGGCGTGCGATGACGGCGGCCTTGGCCTCGTCGACCGGCAGACCGTCGAGGAAGCCGGAGTTCACCAGCGCGCCGTCACCGACGTACGCTGCCTCGGTGACGTCGCCGCCCGAAATGACTTCGCGCACAGGCAGACCGAACGCGGTGGCGAACTCCCAGTCACGCGCATCGTGGCCGGGTACGGCCATGATCGCACCGGTGCCGTAGCCCGTCAGCACGTAGTCGGCGATGAACACCGGCACCTGCTCGCCGTTCACCGGGTTTGTCGCGTAGGCACCGATGAAGACGCCGGTCTTCTCCTTGTTCTCCTGCCGCTCCAGATCGGACTTGGCGGCGATCGACGCGCGATATGCCGCAACGGCTTCCGCGGGAGTGGCGGCCCCGCCGGTCCACGTGTCGGAGACATCCGCCGGCCACTCGGGAGCGATCAGCCCGTCGACCAGTTCGTGCTCGGGGGCGAGCACCACGTAGCTCGCGCCGAACAGAGTGTCCGGGCGAGTGGTGAACACCTCGATGCCGGAGAACGAGACCTGCGCACCGCGAGAGCGTCCGATCCAGTTGCGCTGCATCGTCTTGACCTTCTCGGGCCAATCCAGGTACTCGAGGTCGTCGACCAGTCGGTCGGAGTACGCGGTGATCCGCATCATCCACTGCCGCAGGTTCTTTCGGAACACGGGGAAGTTTCCGCGGTCGCTGCGTCCGTCCGCGGTGACCTCCTCGTTGGCCAGCACCGTACCCAGGCCGGGGCACCAGTTGACCATCGAGTTGGACTCGTACACCAGGCGGAAGCCGTCGATCACCTCACGGCGCTCGCCGACGGTCAACGACTCCCAGGAGCGGCCGTCGTCCAAGGCCCGCTCACCCGAGGCGAACGCCGCCTCCAGTTCCGCGATGGGCCGCGCCTTACCGAGGTCTGCGTCGAACCACGAGTTGAAGATCTGCAGAAAGATCCACTGTGTCCAGTGGTAGAAATCGACGTCCGTCGTCGCCAGGGACCGTCGGCGATCGTGGCCGAGGCCGAGGCGTCGCAGCTGGCGTCGCATGTTGACGATGTTGTCCTCGGTGGTGCTGCGCGGGTGCGTGCCCGTCTGCACGGCGTACTGCTCGGCCGGCAGACCGAACGCGTCGTACCCCAGGGCATGCAGCACGTTGCGACCCTGCATGCGGTGATAGCGCGCGAAGACGTCGGTGGCGATGTAGCCGAGAGGGTGCCCGACATGCAGGCCGCTGCCCGAGGGATACGGGAACATGTCCTGGACGAACAGCTTGTCGTCGGGGACCTCTCCGGCGAGCGTTCCGACCGGGTTGGGCGCGTCGAAAG
Organism: Rhodococcus sp. ARC_M12; assembly: GCF_022810385.1. Classification (NCBI taxonomy): domain Bacteria; kingdom Bacillati; phylum Actinomycetota; class Actinomycetes; order Mycobacteriales; family Nocardiaceae; genus Rhodococcus; species Rhodococcus sp. ARC_M12. The sequence continues at coordinate 136,643 of NZ_JALGQI010000010.1, forward strand.
TGCCCTGCGTCTCCCACAGATCCTGCCACTGCTGCTCGAGGCGCCCGGCGAGTTCGGCTGTGTAGCGGTACTCGGGAGCGGACTCGGTGGGTGCTTCAACGGAATCGGTCACACCTACCAGCCTAAAGTGTGACGCGGCCCGCCTGGTACCAGGACCTCGCTGCGCCGTATCCTGGCCAGGTGGTCATCGTCTCGGTTGTGTTGTTCGTGCTCGCCCTCGTCGTCGGGGCTGTCGCTGCCCTGTCACTGCTCGGCCGGCTCCCGCGCAATCGTTTCGCCGGTGTTCGTACCCCCGAGGCAATGCGCGACGACGAGACGTTCGTCCTCGCGAACCGTGTCGCCGGACCCACTACCGCCGCATCTGCGCTGGTACTGGCCATCGGCGGCGTAGCCGCACTCGCACTGAACGGCATCGCAGCCGTCGTCGGAGTGGTCGTTGCCCTCGTGGCCGCGCTGTTCATCGCCGCAGCCGGCGGATCCATCGGTGCCCGCGCAGCCGCAGCAGTGCCGGCACCCGCCGAGGCCGACGGATGCGGTCACTCGTGCATCTCCTGCAGCCTCAAGGACGCCTGCCAGCCGAGCTGAGCGCATGAAACAGAAGAGTCTGCGCACCTTCGACCCGGCCGGGGTCGTCTTCGGCGTTGTCGTGCCCCTTGTCGTGGCCGCACTGGGACTCGTCCTGGCGTACCTGTGGCAGGGCCGTCTGCCGGAGGAGGTCGCCACTCACTTCAGCGGCACCGAACCGGACGACTTCTCCAACCCGCTCTCCAACGCCTGGACCCTCGCGATCGCAATCGTGCTGGTGGGCGGCGGGTGCAGCGCCGTCGCATCCTTGGCTCGGGTGCTGCTGATCATGCGGCGCACGATGCTGATCATCGGGCTGACCGTCGTCGGGACGATCGGTGTGCTGCAGATCGCGACCCTCGTTCGCGAACTCGACATGGCGACCGCGCAGAGTGTCACCATCCCCGGTTGGGCCATGGCGGTGGGAACCGTCGTCGGGTTCGCTGCCGGGCTGTTCGGCGCATCGAGGCTGCGCGACCACCGCGAACGCACCGTCGCCACGTCGCCTCCGCACTCCGATCTGCCGCGGTGCAGTCCCGAGCTACCGCTGGTGGTCCATGTCGGAGCCAGTCGCGTCGCCGGCATCACCGTCGTGGCGGTGTCTCTGGCCGGGGCCGCTCTGACGTGCTACCTGTCCGGATCGCTCTGGCCGGTCTTCCTGTTCGCCCCACTGACCATTCTGATTCTGTCGCTGCTGCGCTTCACCGTGCACATCGACAGCGACGGCCTCTATGTCTCGAGCCTGGGGATGGCGGCATTCGACTACGACATCGACGAGATCACCGGGGCATCGGTTCGGACGGTCGACCCGTCGAAGGATTTCGGCGGTTGGGGTCTGCGGGCCAAGGGACGCGGAAACTACGCCGTCGCCACCGACGCCGGCCCCGCAGCCTTCGTCACGTTCGCCAACGGAGACCGGCTCACCATCAGTTCTGCCGACGCGAAGAAGATTGCCGGAACTCTCAACACCCTGACCGCGCGGACTCGCAGCACCTCGGTGGATTAAGTTAGCCGGGTGAAGTTGTTGCGGGATACCGTGTTGGATCCCTTCCTGTTGGGAATCTTCGCGGTCGCAGCGCTGGCGAGCCTCTTCCCGGCCACCGGCACGGCGGAGGACGTACTGGGTTGGGTCACGCGTATCGCCATCGCCCTGCTGTTTCTCATCTACGGCGCGCGACTCTCACCGCGCGACGCCTGGAACGGCATCAAGCACTGGCGGCTGCACTCGGTGATCCTGGCGTGTACGTACCTCCTGTTCCCGGCGCTCGGGCTGGCCTTGCGAATTCTCGTCCCCGGCGTGATCAGTGACGACCTCTACACCGGAATGCTGTTCCTGTGCCTGGTCCCCTCGACCGTGCAGTCCTCGATCGCCTTCACCTCCATCGCCCGCGGCAACGTCGCCGGTGCCGTGGTGAGTGCCTCGTTCTCCAACATCATCGGTGTGTTCGTCACCCCACTGCTGGTGATCGCCCTGATGACCACCACCGGTTCGGTGACCATCGACCCGGGCTCGATTCTCGACATCGTGGTCCAACTAATGCTTCCGTTCGCCGTCGGTCAGCTGATCCGGCCCTGGGTGACGGGGTGGCTCACCCGGCACAGCGCGCCGACAAAACTCGTCGACCGTGGTTCGATCCTGCTGGTCGTCTTCGCCGCCTTCAGCGAATCCATGAACCAGAACGTGTGGTCCTCGGTGGCGGTGTGGCGCATCGGCGTCGTCGTCGCAGTGTGCACCGCGCTGCTCGCCCTGGTGCTGACCATCACCTGGTACGGCGGCAAATGGTTGGGCTTCGCCTTCGAAGATCGGCTGGTACTGCTGTTCTGCGGCTCCAAGAAGAGCCTCGCCAGCGGGCTGCCGATGGCCGCAGTGCTGTTCGTCGGCCAACCCGTCGGACTGATCGTGCTGCCGCTGTTGATCTTCCACCAGATTCAGCTGATGGTGTGCACCGTGATCGCTCAGCATTTCGCGCGACGACCGGAACCAGAACAGAGCCCGGTGAGCAGCGTCGCGGACTAGATTGGGTGACAGTCGAGCCGATCACGGGAGAAGACGATGACCAGGAAAATCCATGCCGACGGTATCGTCTCTGCGGCCTACACCGGCCGGCTCGCCACCGATCCTGTACCCGCACTCAGACTTCCCGAGGATCAGCTCGATCCCGACGCCGCCTACCGCTACATCCACGACGAACTGATGCTCGACGGCAGCTCGCGACTGAATCTGGCCACGTTCGTCACCACCTGGATGGATCCACAGGCCGAAAAGCTCATGGCCGAGACGTTCGACAAGAACATGATCGACAAGGACGAGTATCCGTCCACCGCCGCCATCGAGGAACGCTGCGTCAATATCGTCGCCGATCTGTTCCATGCGCCCGGACTCGATCGCGAGGACCCGTCGTCGGCCACCGGGGTCTCCACCATCGGATCCAGCGAGGCCGTCATGCTGGCGGGGCTGGCACTCAAATGGCGCTGGCGGGCCAGGGGAGCGGGTACCGGCACTCCGAATCTAGTGTTGGGCAGCAATGTTCAGGTGGTGTGGGAGAAGTTCTGCCGCTACTTCGACGTGGAGCCCGAAGTACCTCCCCGTGGAACGCGGACGGTACGTCATCACCCCGGAACAGGTTCGGGACGCGGTGGACGAGAACACCATCGGCGTCGTCGCGATCCTCGGCACCACGTTCACCGGAGAACTCGAACCGGTGCAGGAGATCTGCGCTGCACTGGACGAGATCGCCGGCGGTGGCGGGCCGGACGTACCGGTGCACGTCGACGCGGCCAGCGGCGGCTTCGTCGTTCCGTTTCTGTATCCGGAACTCGAATGGGATTTCCGGTTGCCTCGCGTCAAGTCCATCAACGCCAGCGGCCACAAGTACGGACTGACCTATCCGGGAATCGGATTCGCCGTCTGGCGGACCAAGGAGGACCTGCCCGAGGATCTCGTGTTCCGCGTCAACTACCTCGGCGGAGACATGCCCACCTTCACGTTGAACTTCTCCAGGCCGGGTAACCAGGTGATCGGGCAGTACTACAACTTCCTGCGCCTCGGCAGGTCCGGCTACACCGACATCATGAAAGCACTGCGCGACACAGCCGTTCGCGTCAGCCGACACCTCGACAACCATCCCGACATCGAGGTGATCACCGACGGCTCGGCCATCCCCGTGCTGTCGTTCATGCTGAAAGCACACTGCGAGTTCACCGTCTTCGACGTGTCCCACGAACTACGCGCTCGCGGATGGCAGGTACCGGCATACACGATGCCCGACAACGCAACCGACGTCGCCGTACTCAGAATCGTCGTCCGAGAAGGCTTCAGTGCGGACTTGGGCCGAATGCTGTGCATCGCCATCGACGAGGTGATCGCTGGACTGACATCAGGCGGGCACTCGAGCGCGAGGGCCTTCTCCCACTAGTGCCTGCGGCAGTGGTGCGGTTAGGTGCCCGGGGTGGCACTTAACCACGCCACTGCGAAGCACTCAGTTACGGTCGACGTCGATCGGATGAGATGCCAACAGCGCCAACGGCATCGGCTGACGTCTCAAGACCTGCGCCCACAGATCGACGCGCGGCGGGCCGATCACGTCGGAAGCCAAGGCAGACAACACTATCCAGTCGTCTCGGTCGAGTTCGCCTTCGAGTTGACCGAACGTCCAGCCCGAGTACCCCGCGAAGATCCGCACACCTTCCACGAACGGCGCGATCTCGGCAGGATCGGAATCGAGATCGACCATCACCACTCGGCCGTCGACGCGTCGCAGACCGGGAATGCCGTCGATCGAGACGCCGGTCCGCAGCGTCGCCAGACACAGGGCCGAATCGCGCTTGACCGGGCCACCGACGTACAGCGCCTGCGGCTTTGCCGCCAGTTCGGACCAGTTGGGCAGTACGTTCTGCACCGCGGTCTCGCTGGGACGGTTGATCACGACCCCGAGGCTGCCCGCGTCGTTGTGTTCGATGATGTAGATGACGGTGCGTCGAAAAGTGGGCTCCACGAGTTCGATGGACGACACCAGCAGACTGCCGGGACGGACATCGCGTAAGGCCGACGCCGTCTGGTCCTCGGGTTCCTCCGCATGCGCTGCCACGCTAGTCATTGTGGCACCGCGCACCCACGGATGTGGCGCAAGCGACGCGGCCAGTTCTGATGGGTCGTTCCGCAGGCTCCACTCCCGCCTAACCTGGTCGTTCCGCAGGCTCCACTCCCGCCCCTGCTCCTAGTCGAGCCCGGCGATCTTCGTCAACAATCCCAACTGGTACTCGAACAGGTCGTCCCTGCTGGCGAACGTCGTGGCACCGTACTGATCGAACACATCGAAACTGATGGCCCCGAACAACGACGCCCACACCATCACTCCCCGGGCTATCAGCTCGTCGGGCAGATCTGTTCCCATCTCCCGGCGGATGTCCTCGAAGCTACCGTGCAGTGAGGCCAGTTCGGGCGGATCGGCTTCGACCTCCGGGCGCCGGGTCTGCCATGCCGAATGCAGGACGGCAACCAACGTGCTGATCACCCGGGTGCCCGGACCGGTGGTCTGCTCCGCGGGCGCGTGGTAGCCGGGCACCGGGCTGCCGAACAGCAACGCGTAGCGCGCCGGCTCCCGCAAGCCCCACTGCCGAACCGTCCGGCCGAGCGCGAGGAACTTCTCCTTGGGTCCGTCGGCCGCGTCCACCGCTGCGTCGACGGTGTCACCGAGCTCGGTGTATCCGTCGACGACGAGCAGGGTCAGCAACTCGTCGCGACTGGCGACGTATCGGTAGACGGCCGAGGACACGACGCCGAGGTCCCGTGCGACAGCGCGCAACGACAGGGCCGCCGCGCCGTCCGCGGCCAGGTGTTCGCGTCCGATGCGGGTGATGTCGGCCAGGGTCTGCGCACGGGCTCGGGTGCGGGGAGTACTCGCCATAGCCCTCACAGTAACTCCTGCTCTTTCGAGAGAGCAGTGCTCTTGCTTTATTGCCGAGACGGGTGCACACTCGACAGATCAGAGAGCACCGCTCTCGCTTACCTCGAATGGAGCGATCATGAACGAACTTCACGTCGTCACCGGAGCCGGACCCGTCGGCTGGACGGTCGCCGAACAACTTGCTGCGCAGGGGCATTCGGTGCGGGTGCTCACCCGTACCGGCAGTGGACCCGAGCACCCGATGATCGAACTCCGCGGCGTCGACATCGAATCCGACGATCTTCGACCCCACCTGAGCGGTGCCACCGCCGTCTACCACTGCACCCACGTCGCGTACGAGAACACGGTGTGGCGGGACAAGCTCGCCGCAATGGAGAACCGCGTGCTCGACGCGGCCGCGGGCACCGTCGTCGCGTTCCCCGAAAGTCTGTACGCCTACGGCCGGGTCGACGGACCGATCCGCGAGGACTCACCCCGCGACGCGACATTTCGGAAATTGGGAGTACGAACACAACTCCTCGCCGCACGCGACGCGCACTCGACCCCCACCGTCAGCGTCGCCGCCTCGGATTTCTACGGCCCGCGCGTGTTGACCTCGCACATGGGTGAACGGGTGATCGCACCCATTCTGACCGGTAAGCCGATCCTCGTCATGGCCTCTGCCGATCTGCCCCACTCGTTCACCTACGTCCCGGATCTGGCCGCCGCGATGATCACGGCCGCAGCGTCACCGTCGATGTGGAACACCGTCCTGCATGCACCCACCGCGCCTGCGGTGTCGCAGCGCGCAATGATCGAGATGTTCTCGGCTGCAGCACAAGTACCGACCCCGAAAGTCGGCGTCATTCCGACCTGGGCACTGCGACTGCTGAGTACGGTGCCCGGTCCGATGAAGGAGCTCGGCGACACCCTCTACCAGTTCCGCTACTCCTACCTCCTCGACTCGAGCCGTAGCGAGGCGATCCTCGGGCAGCAGCCCACGCCCCTCGTCGACGGTGCGGCGGCAACGATGAAGTGGTGGGCCGCGACTCCCGCCGTCTCCGTATGACGGGCGGGGGCTAAAGTCCCGTCGGTGAACGACGCCTCCTTCCGTACCCGACTGCGCGAATCCCCGGGGGTCGGCAAGCTGACGACCGTTCGGTTCGCCGGTCAGTTCGGCGACGGGTTGTTCCAGGCAGCGCTCAGCGGTGCCATTCTGTTCAATCCGGAGCGCGCGACGAATCCGGCCGAGATCGCAGCAGGATTCGCCGTGCTGCTCGTCCCGTACTCGTTGGTGGGACCGTTCGCCGGAGCGCTGCTCGACCGCTGGGACCGCCGGTCGGTCCTGCTGTGGGCCAACATCGTTCGCATCGTGCTGATCATCACCACCGCGGTACTGCTGTGCGCAGGGGTGGACGCGACACCGTTGTTGCTGTTGGCCTTGGCCACCGTCGGGCTCAGTCGGTTCGTACTCGCGGGGGCGTCGGCGTCGCTACCCCACGTGGTTCGACAATCGTGGCTGGTGCCGATGAACTCGGTGCTGGCCACCGTCGGATCCGGATTCGCAGCGGCAGGTGCGGGCCTTGCGGTCGCGGTGATCGGTGCCGTCGGCGCCGGTGATCTCGGCTCGGGTATCGCCGTCGGTCTCGCGGCCACCGGATCGGTCGTCGGGGCTGCCGCCGCCGCGCGGTTCCGACCGCGATCTCTCGGTCCGGGTATCGGGAGCCACACCGACAGTCCCCTGAAAGACGTTGCGACAGGATTGAAATCGGGCGCACAGGCCGTCTGGCGCTCCGCCGGGGTCACGACCGCGATGCTCGGCATCGGCGCACACCGCATCGTGTTCGGCATCAACACCCTGATCATGGTGTTGATACTTCGCGAGAGCGCGGTAGAGAGCTCGCTTCCCGGCGGACTCGCCGGCTTCGGTATCGCTGTCGGGGCCACGGCGGTGGGCATGTTCCTCGCCGCCCTGATCACCCCCTTCGCCGTTCCGCGGTTCGGGCGCACCCGCACGATCGCTGCCGCACTGGTGCTCGCCATCGTGGCGCAACTCGCAGCCGTCTCGGGCCTGACGCAGACCAGCCTGCTGATCGGGGCCTTTCTCCTGGGCATCGCCGGACAGTCCGTCAAACTCAGCGGTGACGCTGCCATGCAGATCGAGATCGACGACGACCATCGTGGCCGCGTTTTCGCGTTGCAGGACACCGTGTTCAACGTGGCGTTCGTCGCCGCCCTCGCCGCTGCGGCCTTCGCGGTCGGCCCCGACACGACCGATCTGAGCCGGGACCCCACCGCGCACACGTTGGTGTTCGTCGGAGCGGGAATCTACGCCCTCGGCCTGGCCGCGGCGGTGCTGAACACCAGGCGCGCACGCCGCTGACGTGGTGTATCTTTCCGTATCGGACCGACAGGTTTCGTCGGAGAACACGGGGGCACCGCATGTACGGCCGCACGACGTCGATCGGCTGCATCCTCGCAGTTGCAGCAGGTACGGCCGTTCTTGCTGCGCCCCCCGCGTTCGCAACCCCGCCGCCGCCGGTGAACTCCTGTGGCGAAACAGGATTCGACCCCAAGGACTATCCACCCGAGCCCATCGGGCCGGGCAATCCGCCGCAGCTGCCACCGTTGCCGGACCGCGTGGTGATCCCCGTGCCGTATCCGTCGATCGAGCTGGTTCCGGTACCCGACCCGGCCCCGAACAACACCCGCGTGCAGGCGGAACCGCTGACCAACCCATGCGCGGACCCGTGCCCAGATCTCACCGACGACGCCGACACCCCGACATCGGGAACCGGCTCTGCTGACCATCTGCCGTTTCCACGCATCGAGATCGACCCGCAGGCCGAACCCATTCCCATCCCGATTCCCGGCCCCGGTGGTGCCCCGGGCACCCCGCCGCCCGCTCCCGCCGTCACCGCGGCGGAGCCCGGCCCGACGACGGTACCGCCGGTGGAATCTGCCGTCGGACACGTCGAGGTCGTCTCACAGCTGACCGGACCGGGATCGGAGAACCGCACCGACAAACGCTGGCAGGTCGACGGCACCGACCTCGGCATCATGTGGGAGAGCAAGCCCGGCGAGGTCGCCGTTGCGTTCGGCGATTCGTTCGGCAAGGGCTGGGAATTCGGCGTCGTCGGCGGCGACGACTGGCGCTCGAATGTGCTGGGACACAGCACCGACACCGACCTGTCCGACGGCATGACCCTCGATTCGATGGTGCAGGATTCGCGTTGTCACGCAGCCGAACTGCTGCCGTCGCGCAAGATCAAGAACTGGGAGACCACGGTCATCCCCACCTCCGGCTTCGCGATCGACGACCGGCAGTACATGTCCTACATGTCCATTCGGCGCTGGAGCACGATCCCCGGCATGTGGTGGACCAACTACGGCGGTATCGCCTACTCGGACGACAACGGGTCCACCTGGGTGAAGGACGAGCATGCCAAGTGGGACAACCTCTTCGGCTTCTCCAAGTTCCAGGTCTCGACGATGGTTCCGGCGGGGGAGTACGTCTACATGTTCGGCACCGTCAACGGACGCGCCGGGCAGGTCGGGCTCGCCCGCGTCCCGAAGGCGGACGTGCTGAACAAGACCGCCTACCAGTACTGGGTGAACGGCACCTGGGCTCCGGTCGGATCGAACGACGCCACCCCCATCGCCGACGGTATGGCCGGGGAACTGTCGGTCCATCACGACGAAGCCCGTGGCCTCTGGCGGATGACGTATCTCGATCCGCTACGCGGCGACATCGTTCTGCGCGAATCAAATTCGCCGCAGGGCCAGTGGACCGCACCGACCACCCTGATCGACACCGCCGAGTACCCCAAGACCTACGGCGGCTTCATCCACCCGTGGTCGACGGCGAACGACCTGTACTTCACCGTCTCGGAGTGGGACAGCTACAACGTGTACCTGGTCAAGGCCGAGCTGCGCTCGTCGTGAGCGGAAGTTCGTAGTGGGCTACGAAGTTTCGTGCACGTGCGCGGGACGCGCTACTGCGTCGGCCACCACTCGAGCAGCGCGGCTTCGGCGTCCTCGCGGGAGAGCGGACCCCGGTCGAGGCGCAGTTCCTTCAGGAATTTCCAGGCCTTGCCCACGTCGGGTCCGGCCGGAATGTTCAGCAACTCCATGATCGCGTTGCCGTCGAGGTCGGGCCGAACCCGCGCCAGATCTTCCTGCTCGGCGATGCGGGCGATGCGCTCTTCGAGATCGTCGTAGGTGGCCTGCAGAGCCGCAGCTCGACGCTTGTTCCTCGTCGTCGAGTCGGCTCGAACCAGCTTGTGCAGCTTGGGAAGTAGCTCGCCGGCATCGGTGGCGTAGCGGCGGACGGCCGAGTCGGTCCACTGACCCTTGCCGTAGCCGTGGAAACGCAGATGCAGGAACACCAGATGCGAGACGTCCTCGATCATCTTCTTCGAGTACTTCAACGCGCGCATACGCTTTCGCACCAGCTTGGCACCGACGACCTCGTGGTGATGGAAACTGACGCCACCGCCCGGCTCGTTTCGTTTGGTATCGGGCTTGCCGATGTCGTGCAGCAGTGCGGCCCAACGCAATACGAGATCGGGGTCGCCGTCCTCGAGATCGATCGCTTGCTTGAGCACGGTCAGCGAGTGCCAGTACACATCCTTGTGCTGGTGATGCTCGTCGATCTCGAGCTTCATGTCCGGGACCTCGGGAATGATGCGCTGGGCCAGCCCCGTCTCGCACATCACGTCGATGCCGTCGATCGGGTAGTCGCCGAGTATCAGCTTGTCCAGCTCGACCTGAATTCGCTCGGCGGTGATGCGGTCGATCTGCTCGGCCATGTCCTCGATGGCTCGGTGCACCCGAGGCATCAGCGTGAATCCGAGCTGGGAGACGAACCGAGCGGCCCGCAGCATGCGCAGTGGATCGTCACCGAACGAGGTTTCCGGTGCCGACGGGGTGTCGAGTACGCCCTCGAGCAGAGCGTCCATGCCGCCGAGCGGATCGACGAACTCCTGCCCGCCGTCGGCTCCGAGACGGACCGCCATGGCGTTGACGGTGAAATCGCGTCGAACGAGGTCTTCTTCGAGGCTGTTGCCGTACTGCACCTCGGGATTGCGGGAGACCTGATCGTAGGAATCGGTGCGATAGGTGGTGATTTCGATCGTCTGGCCGTCCTTGGCCGCACTGATGGTTCCGAATGCGATACCGGTGTCCCACTGATGATCGGCCCAGTCCGCCAGCAGCGACTGAACGTCCTGCGGCCTGGCGTCGGTGGTGAAATCCAGATCGGTTCCGAGTCGACCGAGAACCGCATCGCGCACAGTTCCGCCCACGAGGTAGAGCTCGTGCCCGGCCGCGGCGAACAGGGCGCCGAGCGGAGTCAACACCGGAGCGAGTTCACGCAACGTCACCGCAGCTCCGGCCAGCAACCTCTCCCGCCGGGCATCGGTGTGCTCGTCGGAAACGGAGGACAGGGACTGATCGGCCACGGTGGAAGAGCCTACTGGCGCTGCACCGAACGGATTGTCTCGGCCACTGACCGCGGTGCGGCACGGTCGAAGAGTGCGCAGAGGCAACTAGTATGGATCGGGTGTCTGCTGCCGAACGTGCGAACAGGAGCCGCCGCAACCCGCGGCGGCGTCAGGCACGCGCCGACACTCAAGCACCCAAGCTGCGGACGGTCCGCGAAACCTCGGCAGGCGGCCTGGTGGTCGACGGCCTCGACGGGCCACCGGCCAAGCGCTGCGCAGCCCTCATCGGCCGCACCGACCGTCGCGGACGCCTCCTCTGGTCCCTGCCCAAGGGTCACATCGAACAGGGCGAAACGGCCGAACAGACGGCAATGCGCGAGGTCGCCGAGGAAACCGGCATCCGCGGAACCGTCCTGGCCTCGCTGGGAAGCATCGATTACTGGTTCGTCACCGAGGGCCGACGCGTCCACAAGACCGTCCACCATTACCTGCTCCGATTCCTCGGCGGCGAACTCTCCGACGAGGATCTCGAGGTCACCGAGGTCGCGTGGGTCCCGCTGAACGAACTCCCGTCTCGACTCGCCTACGCCGACGAACGCAAACTCGCCGCCATCGCCACCCGCCTCATCGATGACATGAACACCGACGACACGAACAACGGCGACACGAGCGGCGGCCACTCGACCGCACCCACCCCCGGCGGGAAGTGAGCGTGCGGGCCCGGAAGGTCACTGCCGCCGCATTGACCTCGTTTCTGCTTGCGATCGCGCCGGCCATCGGCACTGCGGCTTTGATCCCCGAGCAACTTCCGAATGCCGCAGCCCAACCCGACGCCTCCGTCGGCGACTCGAGCGCCACCACCAGCGCGGTTCCCGATACTCCGATGACGCAGGCCGGTAACCCGTTCCTCACGCTGAGCATCGAGACCGTTGCGCCCTCCACCGTCACCACCAGCAGCGATCCGTTCGTGACCGTTCGCGCCACGGTGAGAAACACCGGAGACCGACGCGTCGACGACGTCAGTGTGCGCATGCAGGCTGCTACCGCCGTCGACACCACGGCCGGCCTGCGGACCTCGCTGACCCTCGACCAGGACAGCTTCGATCGCGTCGGAGATTTCGTCACGGTCGCCGAGTCCCTGGAGGAGGACGAGAGCCGCCAATTCGACATGTCGATGCAACTGCGCAGCACCACCGAGCCCTCACTGGGAATCGAGGCACCCGGCGTCTACCCGCTGTTGCTCAACGTCAACGGCACGCCCGAATACGGCGGAACCGCACGGCTCGACGACGCCCGCTTTCTCCTCCCGGTCGTCGGACTACCTCGCAACCCCGGCGAACTGGACCCCACCGCTCCCGACGCGATGCCGCTGCCTCCCAACACTCGCAATCCTGTCGCCATGACGGTGCTGTGGCCGCTGGCCGACATCCCTCGTCTGGCTGCCGGAATCCCCGGCTCGGTCGACGAACGCGTTCGGCTGATCGACGACGAACTCGCCGGTGAACTCGCCGATGGCGGACGTCTCGACACCCTGCTCAAAGCCGTCGAATTCGCGACGCAACCGGGCCTGGATCCCGACGGCAAGTTGGCGTCGAGCCTGTGTATCGGCATCGATCCCGATCTACTCGTCACCGTCTCGAACATGACCCGCGGCTACCTCGTCGTCGACAACCCGGCCGATCCCGCAGGCACGACCCGGGAGGGCACGGGAAGCGCAGCGGCAGCTCAATGGCTGTCCCGACTCGAAACGGTCGCGTCGAGCAGCTGCGTGACGGCGATGCCGTTCGCCCAGACCGATCTGGGGGCGGTGGCCGACATCGGCGATTCCACCCTGCTGAACAGCGCCGTGAGCGCCCCGGCAGACATCGTCGACGGCATCCTCGGCATCAGCTCGACCCGAGGTTTCACCTGGAGCACCACCGGTGGGGTCGACGCCGGCACCGCCGATGCCCTGCGATCGGCCGGCACCGACACCGTGCTGGTCGCCGACAACAGCATCAGCCCGCCCACCTCGGCACCCACGTCACTACTGGTGTCGACCGACACCCAGCCGTCGGAAACCCAGCCGACCGAGACCTTGGCCGCTACCCACTACGACTCGGCCACTGCGGCGGCGCTGGCCGGAGTCGGAGACATCCCGTCCACGCCCGCTCTGACCCCTGCCGAGCAACGCTTCGACCTGGCCGCCGACTCGCGCACCGCACGCCTGCAGGACGCGCTCGGAGCCGTCAACTTCCATGCACTCGTCGGGGCGGATCGCCCTGGACGCAGCGTCACCGTCGCGCCCCCGCAGTACTGGACCGCCGGGGGAGACGAGCCGTCAGCCATTCTGTCGACGGTGTCCTCGCTGCTGCGTTCCGGTCTGGCGACGCCGCGCCCACTGGCCGATCTACTCGCCGAGCCGACCTCCGGACTACCGGTGACCAGCATCGACGCGGCCACCGAGCTCGACGCCGGAACCATCGACCTGGTGCGATCGCAGAGCTCCCGGATAGACACGCTGATGCAATCGCTCGTCGAGGATCCCCAGTCGGCGCTGACCCCGCGCCTGTACACCGCCCCGCTGCGCGAGGACATGCTGCGCGCACTGTCGACGGCGGGTCGCGCCAGCGCCGTCAGCGAGGAGACCGGAGCCATGGCGCGCGATCGACTGACCGCCACCCGCATCGGACTGGACACCATCTACGGCTCGGTGACCGTGCTGGCACCTGGCGGTGTCTACACCCTCGCCTCGGAACAGAGCCCACTGCTCCTCGTTGCGCGCAACGACCTTCCCGTCCCGGTCAACGTGCTGCTGCGAGTCGATGCGCCGCCGGAGATGACGATCAGTGACGTCGGTGTGAACCAACTTCCGGCCCGCGGATCTCGCACCATCACCGTGCCGGCCGAGGTGGACGACACCCGCAACCTGTCCGTCGACTTCTCGGTCACGACCCTCGACGGTTCCCGGCTCGGTGAGGTGTCGACGGTATCCGTGCGATCGAACGCATACGGCCAGGCGCTGGCCGTCATTACCGCCTGCGCCGGCGCTCTCCTACTGTTACTTGCAGGTCGACGCCTCTGGCATCGATTCAGAGGTCAACCCGACCCGGCCGACGAAGGGTACGAGAGACCATGACAGGCAACGTCCCGTACGACGGCGACCTGCCGCGGTCGCGGATGCCCGCATCGCAGGTGTTCCGACGCACGACGCCACCGCGGTCCGCACCCTGGGAGCGGCAGTCGCGGCCGGAGCTGCGGTCGTACCCGGCACCGCCGCCGCTGGACGGTCAGCCCGCCGCCGACGACGCCGTCACCCAGCTCATTCCGCGGTTCCGCGAGGAGGACTACCCGCAGCAACCGTCCGGCACGGTTCCGCCGACGGAGATTCCGCCGAGCGGACCCGAGTCCGCACCGCGACCGGAACCGAAACCGCAGAAGTCACTGCTGGCCGCGTCGGGCTCGATCGCGGTGGCGACCCTGGTCAGCCGCATCACCGGCTTCGCCAAGCAAGTAGCCATGACGGCTACCCTCGGCGCGGCGCTGGCCAGTGCATTCACCGTCTCGACGATTCTGCCGAACATGATCTCCGAGCTCGTTCTCGGCGCGGTATTGGGAGCGATCGTCGTTCCGGTGCTGGTGAGGGCGGAGCAGGAGGACGCCGACGGCGGACGGGCGTTCGTTCGACGCCTCTTCACCATCGCGGTGGCGCTGCTCGGAACCGTGGCGCTCGCCGCAACGATCGCAGCCCCGTTGTTGGCGCGACTGATGCTCGACGGCGATCCGAAGGTCAACGAGAACCTGACCATCGCGTTCACCTATCTGGTGCTGCCCGCGCTGATGTTCTACGGGCTCTCCGGCCTACTCACGGCCGTGCTCAACACCCGGCAGAACTTCAAGCCCGGGGCCTGGGCACCGGTGTTCAACAACCTGGTCGTGCTCGCCGTCTTCGCCCTGTACCCCTTCGTGCCGGGCGAGATCACCCTGAACACGATCGAAATGAGCAACCCCAAAATTCTCGTTCTCGGCCTCGGCGTCACCGCCGGTGTCATCACCCAGGTCGTGGCGCTGATCCCGGCGCTGCGCCGCGAACGCATCGACCTGCGTCCACTGTGGGGATTCGACGAGCGCCTGAAGAAGTTCGGCGCGATGGCCGCGGCAATCGTGCTCTACGTCGTCATCAGCCAGATCGGGCTGATCGTCGCCACCAGGATCGCATCGGGCACCGACGATGCGAGCAACGTGATCTATTCGCAGGCCTGGATCGTGCTGCAGTTGCCCTACGGCATCCTCGGCGTGACGGTTCTGACGGCCATCATGCCCAGGCTCAGCCGCAACGCCGCCAACGGTGACACCCCGTCCGTCGTCGACGATCTCTCGGTCGCCACCCGCCTGACGATGGTCGCACTGGTCCCGATCGTCGTGTTCCTGACCTTCGCGGGGCCGTGGGTGGGCGAGGCGCTGTACGGCTTCGGCCGGTTCGCCGAGGTCGCACCCAGACTCGGCGAGGCCGTGAGCTGGTCGGCCTTCTCCCTCATCCCGTACGCCCTGGTCCTGATCCACCTGCGGGTCTTCTACGCCCGCGAGAAGGCCTGGACACCGACCTGGATCATCCTCGGCATCACGGCCGTCAAGATCGGCCTGTCGTTGCTCGCCCCGATCGTTGCGTCCTCGCCCGAGCAGGTGGTGCTGCTCCTCGGTGCGGCGACCGGCCTGGGCTATACCGTCGGCGCGATCATCGGCGGATACCTGCTGCACAAGAGCCTGGGTAGCCTGCGGATGGCCAACGTCGGCAAGACCATCTGGCTGGTCCTCATCGCCTCGCTCGCAGGTGGTGCGGCCATGCTCGCGATCGACCGGATCCTGGGTCTCGACGCCCTGATGAACGGCTGGGTCGGCAACTTCGCCCGCGTCGCGATCGACGCCGTCATCATGCTCGGCATCACGTTCTCGATCCTCTGGTTCGGCAAGATTCCCGAGGTTCTGGCCGTCACCGTGGCCCTGAGCCGGCTCGTTCGCAGATTCCGCGGGGGGACGGCACCACAGGAGGCGGATCTCGCCGCTGCAGAAACGGGCGTGATTCCGGTTATTCGAACCGAGCCCACATGGGACACTGCGCGGGATCGGCTCCCGTACCCTGGTCATCGGCACCCGGGGGCACAAGCCTCCGCAGGTCGACCGTTCGCAGAACGACACGGGGCATATTCGCCTGAAGGAGTAACAGTGACCGACGACGATGTTGCTGGGGGGCCGGCACAGTCTCCAGCAAACGAAGCCGACCGAACGAGCGGCGGAGTCGAAGTCGACACCCAGGACCGCAGCGAACCCGTGAAGACCCCTGCGTCGACATCACCTGCGTCGAAGTCACCGGCACAGAATGCAGCCACGACTCCCGAGCAGGACGACGAGAAGTCGGCCGACAAGGCGACTCCCGCCGAGTCCGCTGACAGCAAGCCTGCTGCGAAGCCGGCCGACAAGACGATTTCCATCTCCAAGGCCGCCCTCGCGGCGCGTCCGACCGACAAGACCGTGTCCATCTCGAAGGCGAAACTGCCGGTCGAAGGCCCCATCGAGAAGAAGGGGACGCAGGAGTCCGAGCCCGAGCCGAAGTCCGAGTCGGACGCCGATTCCGAGAAGACCACGGTGACACCCGCGACGGCGACCGACGCATCCAGCGCGGACACGGCCGCTGCGGCCGCTCCCGCGAGCGTTCCCGGACGCACCCTCCGCGGCCCCACGCTCATTCCCGGTGCCTCGGTTGCGGGCGGACGATACCGACTGCTGACCCCGCACGGTGGCGCGCGCGGGCTCAAGTTCTGGCAGGCCCACGACGTCAAACTCGACCGCGAGGTCGCGCTGACATTCGTCGACGCCGATCAACAGTCCACCGCGTCGACCGACGACCGCACGCAGGGACCGCAGGCCATTCTCTCGCGCACGCTTCGTCTGGGTCGGATCAACTCGCCCGGCCTCGCACGTGTGCTCGACGTGGTGCGCGGCAGCTCCGGCGGCATCGTCGTCGCCGAATGGACGCCCGGCCGATCACTGCGCGAAATGGCCGACACCGTCCCTGCCCCCACCGGCGCCGCTCGCGCGATCAAGGTTCTCGCTGCAGCCGCCGAAGCGGCGCACCGCAGCGGCGGTGCACTGTCGATCGATCACCCGGATCGCGTCCGCATCAGCACCAGCGGCAATGCCGTCCTCGCGTTCCCCGCGACACTGGCCGACGCAGACCCCAGCTCGGACGTCCGCGGACTCGGCGCGATGCTCTACGCCCTGATCACCGCCAGGTGGCCGCTGTCCGAGACCACCGGCGGTGCCGTCGTATCCGGCGATGCAGCTCCGGCCCGCAGCGTCGGCGGTATGCGTCCGGCCGACCGTGACGACAAGGGTGCGCCGCTCGAGCCGCGGCAGATCCGTCCGGATGTTCCGTTCGAGATCTCCGCCGTCGCAGTGCGGGCGCTGGAACAGAACAGCGGAATCCGGACCGCTGCCACCGTGCAGCACGTCCTCGATCAAGCAGCCGTCGTCAACGACAAGACGGATCTGATGCCTGCTCTACGGCTGGGCCAGCGGGCACCCGGTGCCAGTGGGCACTCGCTCGCAGATCCCGAGGAGATCGCAGCCGAGAAGGCCAAGTCGATGCGCACCAACATCGCCATCGCGGTACTCGGTGCCCTGACTGTGATCGTTCTCGCGTTCGCCGGCTTCTGGCTGTTCACCTCGATTGCCGGTAACGACACCGACACCCCCCTCGACAGCCAGGAATTCGGCCTGACGACTCCGGCCGAGGCACCGCCCGCAGCCGATCCCGCGGCACCCCCGGCTCCGACCGGTGGACCGGTGGCGATGAACGACGTCGGTGTGTTCTCCCCCCAGGGTTCCGCCGACAATCCGGGCACCGCCTCCAACGTGATCGACAACGACCCCGGTACCGAGTGGACGACCGACTCGTACTTCCAGCAGTTCCCGGCTCTGAAGAACGGCGTCGGGCTGCTCGTGTCCATCCCGTCGTCGACACTGCAGAATGCGTGGATCGAATCGACGTCTCCGGGAACCGTCGTCGAGATCAGGTCGGCCCCCAACGACTCTCCCAGCCTCAGCGACACCACGCTGCTCGGTGAAGCCACCCTGCAGAACGGTAGAACCGACATCCCTCTCACCGATGCGGAGCCCACCGGAAACGTGCTCGTCTGGATCACCACGCTGTCGGAGCAGGGCGGCCGGATCGCGTCATCGATCTCCGAGATCGGTTTCGACTCCTGAATCCAACTTTCGGTAGCTGAAACGGGTTCGTTTCGTACTTCACGGTCTCGATGGCCTAGGCTCCCCCCAATGCGTTAACACGGGGGGAGCCGTTTTCGTATGACTGAACGTGCCGATTCGGTGCCGGGGGGGCGCACGGATGCGGAACTTCTCGCTGCCCACGCGGCCGGGGAGCCGAACGCCTTCGCCACGCTGATCTACCGACACCACGAACATCTATGGCTGACGGCCCGCCGCACCAGCTACACACCGGAGGACGCCTCCGATGCTCTGCAGGAGGCGTTGCTCTCCGCGCACCGCACAGCCGGATCGTTTCGCGCCGACGCCGCCGTCCGCAGCTGGTTGCACAAGATCGTCGTCAACGCGTGCCTCGACCGGATCCGCCGAAACAAGGCACGGCCCTCGGTTCCTCTGAGCGAGAACGAAAGTCACGAGCCGGTGTCGCCGAGGGACCGAATCTCGGAGACGGAGACGAGCATTCTCGTTCGACAGGCTCTGATGACCTTGCCGCCGGATCAGCGCGCGGCCGTCGTCATCGTGGACATGGAGGGCTACTCGGTGGCCGACGCTGCCGAATTGCTCGGCGTTCCCACCGGTACCGTCAAGAGTCGATGCGCCCGTGGCCGACTCAAACTGTCGACGCAGCTCGCCTACTTGAAAGACGCGGGGAACCGAATCTAGACCCCTCGCGTCTATATCGTGTGAGAGACAAAGCAGATTCGGCGAAGGGAGGCAGGAACGTGTCGTCGAGCACCGACTCGCTACCCGATGCCCCGTTCTCGCCGGAGCTGCTGGCCGAGCTGCATGCGGACGCGCTTCCCGATGACGTCAGCGAACGTCTGTGGCCGCTGGTTCGACTCGACGAGGAATCGATGCGCGTACTTGCCGGTCTCGACGCGGTGTCGGCCCGACTGCACGAGATGGGCGAGGATCCGAACGGAACGTTGGCAATTCCGGCCGACGTCGCTCGGCAGATCGATCGCACGATTCACACGGTCGAACAGTCGACGCCCCCGGTGGGCGTCGTCGTCCCACTCCGTCCGCGACGGCACCGTACGGTACTCCGAATCGCCGCTGCGGCAACACTTCTCGCGGCCGGATCGCTCGCGGCCGTAGCGGTCTGGCACACCCCCGAGGAACCCGAGTCGATCGCTGCCGACCCGTCACCGGGTCCGGATTCCGCTCTGGTTCTCGATTCCGCCGATCTCGATTCCGGTGTCGCATTCGGCATCATCGGCAAACGCGATCCCGGCGCACTGGCCGATCCGGTCGATCTCGCAGCCTGTCTGCGGTCCAACGATGTGGATCCGGCCACCACCGTTCTGGGATCGAGTCAGGTACGGGTCGACGGCCGAGACGGCACTCTGCTGGTCCTCGCCGGAGCGCAGCCGGCCCAGTTCATCGCCCTTGCGGTGGGCAACGATTGCGGTGGTACCAACCCCGACGTCCTGACGCGGCGCGATATCGGCTGACACATCTCTCTCCGGGGAACAACTGCCTCTAGGGTGGTGTTGACCAGATGTACGTCGACCGGCGCGTGCAGTGTGCACCCGGCTGTCGGCGCCCAGTAACACGCCGCACAAGATCGGAAGGTCTGCATTGAGTACCCCCAAGGTTCACGATCTCATCATCGTCGGTTCGGGACCGGCCGGTTATACCGCCGGTGTCTACGCGGCCCGCGCAGAACTGGAACCGATCCTGTTCGAGGGAACGCAGTTCGGCGGCGCGCTGATGACGACCACCGAGGTCGAGAACTTCCCCGGCTTCCGCGAGGGCATCATGGGCCCCGATCTGATGGAGCAGATGCGTGAGCAGGCCGGCCGATTCGGTGCCGACATCCGCACCGAGGACGTCGAGGAGCTGGACCTGACGGGTCCGATCAAGACGGTCTCCGCAGGCGGTGAGACCTACCGCGCACGCGCGATCATTCTCGCCATGGGCGCAGCAGCTCGCTACCTGTCCATCCCGGGCGAGGAGAAGTTGCTCGGCCGCGGCGTCAGCGCCTGCGCCACCTGCGACGGATTCTTCTTCCGCGATCAGGACATCGCCGTCATCGGTGGTGGCGATTCCGCCATGGAGGAAGCGACCTTCCTCACCCGTTTCGCGCGCAGCGTCACCGTCGTGCACCGCCGCAGCGAGTTCCGGGCGTCGCGCATCATGCTCGAGCGCGCCAAGAACAACGACAAGATTCGCTTCCTCACCGACACCAAGGTGCTCGAGGTCCTCGGCGACACCAGCGTCACCGGGATTGCACTCGAGCACGCCGTGACCGGCGAGAAGACGACCCTGGACGTGACCGGGATGTTCGTGGCGATCGGTCACGATCCCCGCAACGAACTGGTCAAGGGCCAGGTCGAGCTCGACGACGGCGGCTATGTCAAGGTCGCCTCGCCGTCCTCGGCCACCTCCGTCGAGGGCGTGTTCGCTGCCGGCGACCTCGTCGACCACGTGTATCAGCAGGCCATCACCGCTGCGGGTACGGGTTGCACCGCCTCGATCGACGCCGAGCGCTGGTTGGCCGAGCAAGGCGACATCACCAGCAACACGCTCGAGCACGCCGACCAGCCGGTCGACGCCGTCAACGCCTGACCACCACCGAGTTTCACACATCGAGGAGATACACATGTCCGACGCCAAGAGCACAGTCACCATCACCGACGCATCGTTCGTCGACGATGTGCTGACCAGCGAAAAGCCCGTTCTGGTCGACTTCTGGGCCACCTGGTGCGGCCCGTGCAAGATGGTCGCTCCGGTTCTCGAGGAGATCGCGGCCGAGCACAAGGACAAGCTCACCATCGCCAAGCTCGATATCGACGCCAACCCGCAGGCTGCGCGCGACTTCAAGGTCATGTCGATTCCGACGCTCATCCTCTTCCAGGGTGGCAAGCCGATCAAGCAGATCGTCGGTGCCAAGGGCAAGGCCGCACTGCTCAAGGACCTCGAAGGCGTTATCTGACTCACCCTCGATTGGTGTGGATTGCCGAAGAAGCGCGTCTTTCTGCGACAATCATCTGATGTGCCGATGCTTGGCGTCGGCACATCAGTGCACCGAACCGCGGTAGCCGTCAGGACGATCGAGAGGGTCTTTCCAGCATGCAGGAGCTCAGTCACGGCGATTCCGGACCCGCCGTCGCCGAGGTCCGCGGCACTCTCTCGGCCCTCGGTTTCCTCCACGAGGCCGTGGTCCCGCCCGGCCCGATGGACGACGGCCACTGGACGGCTCCGGGCTCCGTGTTCGACCGAGCTCTCGACGGTGCTGTTCGCGCCTTCCAGCAACACCGCGGCCTCTTGGTCGACGGCGTCGTCGGCCCCGCTACCTACCGCGCGCTGAAAGAAGCGTCGTACCGCCTCGGCGCGCGCACCCTCATCTACCAGTTGTCTGCTCCGCTGTACGGCGACGATGTCGCCTCTCTGCAGACGCGATTGCAGGATCTCGGTTTCTACAGCGAGCGCGTCGACGGCTTCTTCGGTCCTCGTACGCACGAGGGCCTGTCCTCGTTCCAGCGTGAGATCGGCTTGTCGCCGGACGGCATCTGTGGGCCCGCCACCCTGCGTTCGCTCGATCTACTCGGCACGCGGGTCACGGGCGGGTCCCCGCATGCCATGAGCGAGGAAGAACTCGTCCGCAAGTCCGGACCACAGCTGACCGGCAAGCGCATCGTCATCGATCCCGATCTGGGTGGAGCCGACACCGGCCGAATCGTCGACGGTCCGCTCGGCCGAGTGTCGGAGTCGGAAATTCTGTGGGATCTGGCCAGTCGCCTCGAAGGCCGCATGGCCGCGACCGGAATGGAGACTTTCCTTTCTCGTGCGCGCGGCACCAATCCTTCTGTCGCCGATCGCGCGGAGACGGCCAACGCCTGGGGTGCCGATCTGATGATCTCGTTGCGATGCGCGTCGAGCACCAGTCCGGTGGCCAACGGCGTCGCAAGTTTCCACTTCGGCAATTCGCACGGTTCCACGTCCATGATCGGCCAGGTACTGACAAGTTATGTGCAGCGTGAAATCGTAGCCCGCACACCGCTTCTCGATTGCCGCAGCCATGGCCGGACGTGGGATCTGTTGCGCCTGACCAACATGCCGACCATACAGATCGACCTCGGCTACCTCACCAACGAATCCGACGTCGATGTGCTCAGCGACCCGCGGTACCGCGACATCATCGCCGAAGCAATTCTGATCGCCGTGAAGCGGCTGTACCTGCTGGGTCAGGACGATCAGCCGACCGGAACGTTCACGTTCGCCGAACTTCTGGCCGAAGAGCTCGCCGCAGCCGATCGTCCCTGACCTCGACCGGTCGACGCGTACGACCGAGTTCTGTCAGCGCGCTCCGACCGTCGACTTCTGCTCGATGTCGACGACGGAGATACTGGCTGCGATCAGCAGTTGTTCGAGCGCCGATTCGACGTCCTGCTTCCATCCGTGATCGCGATCGAGCTCGAGCCTCAGTCTCGGGAATCTGTGATGGGGAGCGATCACCTCGAAGCCAACCTTCTCGAGGAAGTCCGCTTCGATCATGCACGTCGATGCCGAACACGTCAGCTGTGCGGTGGCGTTCGGAACCACCGACGCAGCATCGTCGGCGTTGCGACGAATACCGAACGCCTCGAGCGCACGGACTCCACGATTGACGAGATCACCGACCACTGCCTGAATCAACGTGGCCGAGTGCAGGTCGGCGTCGTCCGGTGAATCGATCCTCAGTTGGGTCAACAGAACGGCGTCGTGGCTGACCGGAGACGTCGGGAACGTCGTTGCGCGAGGGACTGCACGGGGTGGGCAGTAGAGGGCGCATCCGATCGTGGTGCCGTCGACGGACAGCAACTGCCCACACGACCCCCATTCGAGCATGATGGTCGACAGCCACACTTCGTTCTCGAATTCGAGGTCGACCGAGGAACTCTCCGACGCGGGATCGAGAACCCAGAAGCTGCACCGCCGCGAATGCGTCGGCAAGTGCTCGAACGAACCGAGCGTCACTCCGGTCACCATCGCCGACACCACTTACCTCAGCCTTCGTGCTCTCGTTCTCCGCGAGAATTCTCGATCGGAGCCGATCAGCTCCTCGACCAGGATGTCACACGGGTCGTTCCGCAGGCTACAGTCCTGCGATGCGATCACCTGTCCCGTCGGGTGGAGCCGATCATTCAAATGTGTTGCATCACAATATTTTTCGATCGGATTGCGAGTTTTCGGGACTGTCTCCGACCGAGCTACGTCACAGTGACGTTTCGCCCGCATATGGATGGTCCTGAAAATTCGCGGCTACTTTTTCTTCTGAGCTTCCATCATCTCGACGATCCTCTGAAGGTCGTCGACCGACCCGAACTCGACCACGATCTTGCCTTTTCGCTTGCCGAGACTGACCGTCACGCGAGTGTCGAACGAATCCGAGAGCCGATCTGCGACGTCTTGAAGGCCCGGCATCTGGATCGGCTTGCGCCGGGGTGCCGGTTCCGGGTTCGTACCGTCCTCGCGATTGGCGAGTGTGACGGCCTCTTCGGTGGCACGAACGGACAGGCCCTCGGCGACGATGCGCGCCGCCAACGACTCCTGCGCATCCGAACCAGCGTCGAGCGAGAGCAATGCGCGGGCATGTCCGGCCGACAGAACCCCTGCCGCGACTCGTCGCTGAACGGGAATCGGCAGCTTCAACAGACGGATCATGTTGGTGACGACCGGACGTGATCGCCCGATTTTCGCAGCGAGTTCCTCGTGTGTGACGTCGAATTCTTCGAGCAACTGTTGGTACGCGGCCGCTTCTTCGAGCGGATTGAGCTGCACTCGATGGATGTTCTCGAGCAGTGCGTCCCGCAACATCGCGTCGTCTGCAGTCTCCCGAACGATCGCGGGGATCGTTTCGAGGCCGGCTTCTTGGCTTGCACGCCATCGGCGCTCGCCCATGACGAGCTGATATTTTGCGTCTCCGGCAGCAGCGGAACCCGATACGAGACGAACGACGATGGGCTGCATGAGCCCGAATTCGCGGATCGAGTGCACCAGTTCGGCGAGCGATTCGTCGTCGAAGACGTGCCTCGGCTGCTTCGGGTTCGCCTCGATTCGATCCGGTGAGATCTCACGATAGACGGCGCCGACGGGGGAGAGGTCGTCACCATTGAGCACCGGCGGGGTGGGTGTAGGTGCTGTGGCGATCTCGGTGAGGTCCTCGGCCGGAGCAGTTCGCTTCGGCTTGGTGGATGTATCCGGACGGTCGGCGGCGTTTCGGTCCGCTCCGATTATCACGTCTGCCGCAGCGTTGCCGAGGCGTGGCCCGGCATCAGGTCCGGTGGGGATCAGTGAGGCCAGGCCGCGACCCAGACCACCCTTACGTGTTTGACTCATCTGGCTACTTCTTTCGTGCTTCGTCGATGCCGGCCGAACGTGCAGCGAGCTCTCGTCCGGCGTCCAGGTAGCTCATCGCACCGCGTGAACCGGGGTCGTAGTCGAGCACCGTCATGCCGTATCCGGGTGCCTCCGAGACCTTCACACTCCGAGGAATGACGGCGCGTAGGACGGCGTCCCCGAAGTGCTTGCGTACCTCTTCCGCGACCTGGTCTGCCAACTTCGTGCGCCCGTCGTACATCGTCAGGATCACCGTGGAGACGTGCAGTTCGGGATTGAGATGAGACTGCACCAGTTCGATATTGCGGAGGAGCTGACCGACGCCTTCGAGCGCGTAGTACTCGCACTGAATAGGAATGAGAACCTCGGTCGCAGCCACGAGCGCGTTGACGGTCAACAGACCGAGCGACGGGGGGCAGTCGATCAGGATGAAGTCGGCGTCGATCCCGCCGAGCTCCTCCACCGACAGCGCCGTCTTGAGACGGCCTTCGCGAGCGACCATCGACACCAGTTCGATCTCGGCTCCGGCGAGGTCGATGGTTGCTGGAATGCAGAACAACCTCTCGCTGTGCGGACTCTGCTGAACCGCGTCTTTCGCGCTCACCTCACCGATGAGCACCTCGTAGCTCGACGGCACACCCGAATGATGCTCGACGCCCAAAGCGGTGCTGGCGTTGCCCTGAGGGTCGAGATCGACCACCAGAACGGTCAGTCCCTGCAGCGCGAGTGCGGCAGCCAGATTCACAGCGGTAGTGGTCTTACCGACACCGCCTTTCTGATTGGCGATCGTCAGCATGCGTCGCTTCGCCGGCTTCGGAAGGGACACCGATCCCGGATGCAGAACCTGGCTGGCTCGATGCGCGGCCGCACCGATCGGAGTGTCGTTCGGTGAGATCGCGTTCGTGTACTCGAACCCGGAGCCGGTCTTCACTCCCGACTCCCTACCCGAACTACTCGACGCGTTTTTCTTGGACGCTGTTTCACGTGAAACAGCGGGATCGGACCCACCCGACATATGTGCTCCTTAGTGCGGAACTGACTGTGTTCAATACGTTCGCTACGTTCGATCGGATCGAGCGCGGGACTCGCGAGCCCACAATCGACATCAGTGACGACTCAGTCTCCGCGGCTCACGCACCGCTCTGACCACGATGGTGGGGGTGGGCAACAGACCCACTCCGCACTCCACTACCTCCAGCTTGCCAGCACCCATCCGAGTGAGGGAAGTCCGGTCACGTTCGATCTCTTCCGCAGCGCTCGACCCCTTCAGAGCGAGCATCCGGCCTCGCTCGTGAACCAGGGGGAGCGACCACTTCGCAAGCTTCTCGAGCGGGGCCACTGCCCTCGACGTGACCACGTCGGCGCCGCCTGCTTCTTTCTTGACGCCGGGCTGTTCTGCGCGTCCGCGTACGACCAAGATGTTCAGGTCCAGTTTGTCGATGAACTCCGCAAGGTAGACGGTGCGTCTTAGAAGCGGTTCGACAAGTGTCACGCGGAGATCAGGGCGGGCGATCGCCAAGGGAATGCCAGGCAGTCCGGCGCCGCTCCCGACATCGACGACGGTCTCGCCTTCGTCGATCAGCTCTCCGATCGCGGCGCAATTGAGGATGTGTCGCTCCCACAACCGCGGGACTTCTCGCGGTCCGATGAGGCCACGCTCCACGCCCGCCGTCGCCAGCGAGTCGTGATATCGCTGTGCCATCTCGAGACGATCGCCGAAGATCTGCTCTGCGACGGCCATCAACTGGGTGCTGTCCACGCCTTCTTGTTCCACGTGAAACATCTTCCCGTGCCTGGGCACCGAACGCCAAACGATAGCGATACAACTCCTCGAAACGGCGCTTCCAGGTCACATTCGTCGACCATGGATGCGACGCGTAACCGTGTGCACGGAGAAGTCCGCCGTCCGATGAAGACATGTCGGCTGTCCGGCGCGACACCCCCTGAATGAACCACTCGCAACACAGCGAGCCGCGCGGCAAGGCGTCGTTCGGATCGCTCCCGTCGTACCCCAGAAGCAGTCCCGCTCGAACGGACACTTCTGCCATGTTTCACGTGAAACTGCAGCGGCGATGGATGGCGCCATCACGCGGTCGTCGTCACTTGATCAGCTCGATCCATGCGCCGACACGGGGAGACGTAGCCCGAACAATCAGTCCGTGACGACCGTCCCTCCGTGTCTCGCCGTTGGAGCAATCCGGTCACGAACGCATCCGTGGTCGACGCGTGTCGGTAGGGATCTCTGGCGAGACTCGATGATGCCGAGTCGATTCGATGTTTCACGTGAAACTCAACCAGCGGAGGCCGGAGGGGGTCCGTGAAGCGTCAGCGGGCAACATCATCTTGCGAACCCAGATGTCCGCCCTCCAGTCGGTGGTCGATTCTCCGCATTGCCACGGGCAGCCCGGGACGGAGCGCGGGACCGACGTCACGGCCGCACATGTCCGACCCCCTTCCTTCGGTACGACGGGATACGCCTGTCACGCATGCCGGGCGAGTCCGCGGTTCCGCCGCCCGCATCGATCGTGTCGCAAAACCGGACGACATCTCTGAGTCCCTCGAATCCACATCGCCCGCAAACCGATCCAGCGATGTGTGCCGGATCTGTTTCCGCGATTCGAGATGGGTGGGTGCCGTTCGCCCACAACCGCGTAGCAGGCGCAGCCGACTACGGACGCCGTAGACGGCGGGAAGCCGCAACGGGTCCAGCGTTCGAGTAGCTCGGCCGACCGTGTACATCTGTCGGAGTGCGACCCGGTCAGTAGTCATCGGACTGCGCTCGTCATCGTTCGTGAGCCCTCGGGCGCACACTGCTGATACCCGAGGCTTGTCACTTCTCAGGTGCGAAGCTGTCAGGTGCGGGCCGTCGAACCACGACACTCGGATACACCGCTTGATCGACGGCATAACGATTCCAACTCCGGACGGCCGCCCCATCGGCGGGGGAGTGCTCGATCATGGTCCGGTCTGCCCTCCGATGTTTCACGTGAAACTGCGACGGATGGATCCGGCTCGATATACCGGGATCGTAGACATGGCTCTCCGAATCGATGCATGGCACAGATCTCGACGACAGCGGAGCGAAGTGTTCGGATCAGCTGACGGAATCCGCGATCATCAGTACAGCGGAGACGCCGTCGTTTCACGTGAAACAATCACGAACAAACCGGCCCGGTCGCACTCGATGCCCATCGCACACGCCGTCACAGTGACGAAAGCGCTCCGTCTCCTTGGATCTGACGAAACCGAGGAGAAAATCGATCTCCGAGCATGCCCGCCCAGTACGCGGACAGCTAATTACATCGATGACATTCACCATCCGGATCGACACCATCCGGATACGACGATGGCCCCCACCGAAGTGGGGGCCATCGGATCAAAAAGCTCGGTTACGCCTTGACGACAACAACCCGTCGCGCGGGTTCGACGCCGGTGCTCTCGCTCGCCACGCCATCGATCTTCGCGACCGCGTCGTGCACGATCTTTCGCTCGAACGGAGTCATCGGGGTCAGCTCCTCACGTTCACCGGATTCGAGAACGCGACGAGCAGCCTCTGCTCCGAGATTGCCGAGTTCGGTGCGCCGATTGGCGCGCCAGCCCGCGACGTCGAGCATCAGCTTGCTTCGCTCACCGGTCGACTGCTGAACGGCCAGACGCGTCAGCTCCTGCAGTGCATCGAGAACTTCACCCTTGCGCCCGACGAGCTTGGCGAGATCGTCGCCGCCGTCGATGCTGACGATGGCGCGATCACCTTCGACATCGAGGTCGATGTCGCCGTCGAAGTCCAGAACGTCGAGCAGCTGCTCGAGGTAATCACCGGCGATCTCCCCTTCCTCGACCAGGTAGTCCTCGTCATCATCCTCGTCGTCGTCCGACCCGTCGACGGTCTTGTCCTCGGCGGCACTCTCGTTGCCGGACTCTTCGACGACAGGAGTCGCGTCTGCATCCACCCCGACTGCACTCACCTGATCGGTCTCGACCACCACGTCACTTGCTCCATCTCCGGATACCGCACCGACTGTGTTCTGTACTTCGTCGTTCTGAGCTTCTTCTACGTCCGCTGCCATGTTCGTCCTTCTCTCGACGTGTCGGTCAGCGCCGCTTGCGCTTGGTCGACTTGTTCCGGTTCGCCTGCGGTCTCGGTTTGGCCGGCGATGTGGCACCGGTTGTCGAACCCGACGTGCCGTCGCCGGTCTCGACCGTCGACTGATCGCTCGTCGGTGACATCTTCGAGAGCTTGGGGCGAGCACCGGGCTTGGGCTTGGTGGTCGACACCGGCTTCACTCCGGGCTTCGGAGCGTTCTCGGAACGCTTCTCCACCGCGGCCGCTGCCTTCGCGGCTTCCTCCTTGTCGATCTTTCCGAACACCAGGTGCTGCTGCGCGTAGGTCCAGGTGTTGTTGCTGACCCAGTACAGCAGGATCGCGACGGGCAGCAAGGCACCGAAGACCAGGACTCCGAGCGGGAAGACGTAGAGGGCGAGCTTGTTCATGATCGCCGACTGCGGGTTCGCCGCTGCCGCCTCACTCTGACGCGCCACCGAGGCACGCGAATTCAGGTGCGTCATGATCGCCGCGATGATCATCAGTGGGATGGAGACCGCCGCAATGACCCAGGTCGACGGGATGGTTGCGTCGGGGCCGACGGCGAATGCGTTGAGCTGGTCCTGCGGCATCGTGATCCATGCCGAAATAGGGGCACCGAACAGGCGGGCGTCGAGGAACGACTGCACGTCGGCCACGTTGAACGCGTAGTTCGACAGCTCCCGGTTCTCCTCGGGAGTCAAGCCGAGCTGACCGAACCCGGTACCGGTGCGGTTGAACGAGCGCAACACGTGGAACAGGCCGATGAACACCGGGGCCTGTGCCAGCACCGGCAGACAGCCCATCAGCGGATTGAAGCCGTGCTCCTTCTGGAGCTTCTGCATCTCCACGGCCATCTTCTGCTTGTCTTTGCCGTACTTCTTCTGCAGAGCCTTGATCTGCGGCTGTAGCTCCTGCATCTGCCGCGTGGTGCGGACCTGCTTGACGAAGGGCTTGTACAGGATCAGGCGGAGGGTGAAGACCAGGAATACGACGGACAGTGCCCAGGCGAACCCATTGCTGGGATCCTGGAACACAAAGCCGAACACCTTGTGCCATACCCAGAGAATCCAGGCAACCGGGTAGTAAATGAAGTCGAGCACGGCTCTATGTACTCCTCTGTTCTTCCACTCGCGCGAGATCGTGGTGTTCTTCGGTTTCGGTCGGCTCGGTGACGATTGCGCGCCACTTACCGGGTTCGGGCACCGGGTCCCAGCCTCCAGAGTGCCAGGGAGCACATTTGAGGAGGCGGACGACTGCCAGCAACGAGCCCTTCGACATCCCGTGCACCTGGAGCGCCTCGATGGCGTACTCACTGCAGGTGGGGGAGAAGCGACAGGTGGGAGGTCTCATCGGGGACACGTATGTCCGGTACAACCCGATGAAGTAGACGAGCGTGCGAGCAGGAATGGAACGAAGGTTGCCCATGAACGTCATGACGGCGGACCCTTCGGAGCTTCGAGAAGACCGAGCTTCTTCAATCCTGAACGCAGTTGAATCGATAGATCTGCCGAGGTCGCACTCGCGGCTCCGGGCAGTGCACGGATCACCACGTCGGTGGTTTCGGTGAGCTCACCGAGGACGTCGGTACAGATATGCCGAAGCCGGCGCGCAACTCGATGACGAGTTACGGCCGGCCCGACTGCCTTACTGACTATCAATCCGAAACGTGGCCCGTGAACGGTGGATGCGATGCCCTGCTCGCCACGCGCAACGGCGTGTACGACCAGGTTCGATCTACCCATTCGGCGTCCTCGACGCATCACCACGGAAAAATCACGTGCGCGGTGCAATCGATTCGGCTCAGGAAGCATCCCGAGCTCCAAGCTTCGGACGAACGACTATCAGGCTGTGAGTTCTTTGCGGCCCTTGCCGCGACGTGCGGAAACGATTGCACGACCCGCACGGGTACGCATACGAAGACGGAAGCCATGAACGCGCGCGCGGCGGCGATTGTTCGGCTGGAACGTCCGCTTGCCCTTGGCCACGGTCAACACTCCTCGAGATTCGACGACGCCGATCTGTCGGCGCCTGCTGTAAAGGTTCAGCGAGTTCGGATGAAGTCGCTTGCCTCCCGAGCGAGAAATCCGAGTGAAGACAGACTGTGAGCAGCCAGCAAGCATCGGCCACCTCGCTATTGGGTGACTGTTCGAGAGTACTGATCGAGTCACCGGTGGTCAAACTCGGTTCGTACCGGTGGGTGCAGGCGTTCATCCACAGGCGGCACTCGCCGGCGGCAACTCACGCTGTGATGTAGGCCGAACAGCTCCCCGCTGCCACGAGCAACGCGACACAATTCGTCCGATTGCAGTACAGACAGTTGCAACGGTGCAGGTCAGACTGGCGCAATCGCCATACCACGAAACGAAACGCGTTCTGGGGTCACATCGGTGTCGTTTATCCACACCTGTGGATAATTGTGTGGAAACACAGTTCAGGTGGCATATTCGTACCTTGCGGGGTCCACCCACGGACCCTGGTCTCGGCCGCTGCGACGCACGAACGACGACGCTATCCGACGATGTCGCCGCGTGAGCGCGAAACGACGTACGAATTCAGGCGTCGGACACACCGCCCGAGACGAATGCTCGACGACGGAGGGCCCAACGTGAACGACGATCCGGATGCGCTGGCGCGCATCTGGCCCGAGGTGGTCGCGGAGCTCACATCCGACCGACACAGTGGGTCGCCGCTGACCAAGGGCCAGAAGGCCTGGCTCGCGCTGGTCAAACCGCTGACATTGACTCAAGGGTTCGCGCTTCTGGCAGTTCCGTCGACCTTCGCCCAGGAAGCGATCGAACGAGATCTTCGCGAACCCATTCTCGGCGCCCTCGGGCGTCACCTGGGACAGGGTGTCGAGGGACTCGGAGTGCGCATCTCCGCTCCCGAGGACGAGAAGATCGACTCCGAGCGTTCGACGTACCCCGATGCCCCAAGTTCCCCGACCTACCGGCGCCGCGTGCTGACCAGCAGAGACGACGAGCCATCGGACTCCGAGACCGCCGACTACGAGGAGGTCGACGACGAACGCGAGGCACTGGCCAGCGTCCAGAACTCCTGGCCGACGTACTTCACGAAACCGCCCGATTCGACGCCGCCGTCCTCGGGTGCGAACAGCCTCAACTCGAAGTACACCTTCGACACCTTCGTCATCGGCGCCTCCAATCGGTTTGCACACGCCGCTGCGGTGGCCATTGCCGAAGCACCTGCTCGCGCGTACAACCCGCTGTTCGTGTGGGGGGCGTCGGGCCTGGGCAAGACTCACCTCCTGCACGCGGCCGGTCACTACGCGCAGCGTCTGTTCCCGGGCATGCGCGTCAAGTACGTCTCGACCGAGGAATTCACCAACGACTTCATCAACAGTCTTCGTGACGACCGCAAAGTGGCGTTCAAGCGTCGCTACCGCGAGACCGACGTGCTGCTCGTCGACGACATCCAGTTCATCGAGGGCAAGGAAGGTATCCAAGAGGAGTTCTTCCACACCTTCAACACCTTGCACAACGCGAACAAACAGATCGTCGTCTCGTCCGACCGGCCACCGAAGCAGTTGGCCACGCTCGAGGAGCGGCTTCGTACCCGCTTCGAGTGGGGCCTGATCACCGATGTGCAGCCGCCCGAGCTCGAGACGCGTATCGCCATTCTGAGCAAGAAGGCTCGGATGGACCGGCTCGATGTGCCGCACGACGTACTCGAGCTCATCGCCAGTCGAATCGAACGCAATATCCGTGAGCTCGAAGGCGCCCTCATTCGCGTGACGGCTTTCGCATCGCTCAACGGACAGGCACTCGACCTCACTCTGGCCGAGGTGGTTCTGCGCGATCTGATCCCCGATTCGTCGAGTCTGGAGATCAATGCGGCCACGATCATGGCCGTCACGGCGGAGTACTTCAACACGTCCATCGAGGACCTGTGCGGGCCGGGGAAGGCGCGAGCCCTGGCCATGGCCAGGCAGATAGCGATGTATCTCTGCCGCGAGCTCACCGACCTGTCGTTGCCCAAGATCGGCCAGACGTTCGGTCGCGACCACACGACGGTGATGTACGCGGACAAGAAGATCCGCAAGGAGATGACCGAGCGTCGCAAGGTGTACGACCAGGTCCAGGAGCTGACCGCGCGGATCAAGCAGCGCTCGAAGCGGTAGACGACCGAGCGCTGACGAACACGGACAACGGCACCGAATCCCATCGCGGGTTCGGTGCCGTTGCTGTTTTCCCGTCGTTCGTCGAACCGATTCTCGACCCCGATTCCGCGAGTTTTCGAGGCGCCGACCATTGATTCACACCTGTGGATAACCATGTGGACAACATCGAAGTTCTGGGGATGGAGTGTGGGCGCCTGTGCACCGATGGGATTCGTCCACAGGGCGCCGAGCATCAACCTCGCATTGGTCCCGAGTTCATCCCCACGACACCACGCTCGGCCACCAGCGCTTCGATGGGTCCGTGCACAGATTCCACAGGACCTATTAATACTTCTGTTTTCTCCTTGAAAGAACTTCTTTGAAAACAGGTGTTGGGGAACGATCCGTTCACAGGCCCTCCGAGATGGCTCGAATCCCACGTTCGCGCCGAAGCTCGCGCTTTCGTCTTCGCTTCGGAGGGCATACGGTGTGCTTGCGCTGGATGTGCCAGACTCGTCGTTGCATCGGTTCGAGCCGCAACGATCGAGGTTGCGTCGCCGGACCGTGAAGACGAACGCCACCGAACGAGAGGAAATGCCGAGCGATGGAGCTTGGAAGTTTGAAGTTTCGCGTTGCTCGTGAAGATTTTTCCGATTCCGTCGCGTGGGTGGCCCGCAGCCTGCCGTCGCGACCGCCCGTGCCCGTTCTCGGTGGAGTTCTCCTCGCCGCCGACGAGCAGGGTCTGACGGTCTCCGGATTCGACTACGAGGTCTCCGCTCAGGTGAAAGTGTCAGCCGAGGTTGCCACTGCAGGCCGAGTTCTGGTGTCGGGCAAGCTACTTGCCGATATCACGAAGTCGCTGCCGAACAAGCCGGTCGACGTCACGGTCGATGGAACCCGCGTTCTGATCAACTGCGGCAGCGCCAAGTTCTCGCTGCCCACGATGCCCGTCGAGGACTACCCGCAACTGCCCGAGCTGCCCAGCCAGACCGGTTCTCTGGCCGGGGACGTGTTCTCCGAAGCCATCGCCCAGGTCGCCATCGCGGCGGGCAAGGACGACACCCTGCCCATGCTGACCGGTATCCGCGTCGAGATCGACGGCACCAATGTCGTTCTGGCGGCCACCGACCGTTTTCGACTGGCCGTCCGTCAGGTCGACTGGACGCCGGCCGGTGCCGACACCACCACAGCGGTGCTCATCCCGGCCAAGACCCTCTCGGAGTCTGCCAAGACCCTGGGCGGCAACGCCGGCTCGCCGGTCGAGCTCGCTCTCGGTTCCGGTTCGTCCATCGGTAGCGATGGATTGCTCGGCATCGTCAGCGACGGGCGCCGCACCACCACGCGACTGCTCGACGCCGAATTCCCGAAGTTCCGTCAGCTGCTGCCGGCCGAACACACCGCGGTGGCCACCCTCGAGATCGCGTCGCTCGTCGAGGCCATCAAGCGTGTGGCGCTCGTGGCCGAGCGCGGTGCGCAGGTGCGTCTCGAGTTCAACGCCGACGGTGTGCTCCTGTCCGCGGGTGGCGACGACGCAGGCCGAGCCGAGGAGGCACTGCCTGCCGATTTCCAGGGCGAGGCGCTGACCATCGCCTTCAATCCCGGCTATCTGATCGACGGCCTGTCTTCGCTGCACAGCGAGAAGGTCACGTTCGGGTTCACGACCCCGAGCCGGCCCGCAGTGCTGCGTCCGACGTCCGACGAGGAGTTGGTGGCCGACGATGCAGGCAAGTTCGCGGCGCCCCAGTCGGAGTACACGTACCTGTTGATGCCGGTCAGGCTGCCGGGCTGATCCTGCCTGGCTACTGTGGAACCTGCGGGTCTTCGCAGCGATCGGTCGTTCGCTGCGCTTGCTCCACTGACCTTCTACCGGATCTACACCTGACACAGACAAGGACACCTCATCATGCAGCTGGGCTTGGTCGGTCTCGGAAAAATGGGCTTCAACATGCGCGAGAGACTGCGCGAGCACGGCCACGAGGTGATCGGTTACGACCCCCGACCGGAGGTGACGGATACGCCGTCGCTGGCCGGTCTGGCAGAGTCGTTGACGGCTCCGCGCGTGGTGTGGGTGATGGTTCCGTCCGGCAAGATAACCCGCGATACCGTCACCGGTCTGGCGGATGTGCTCGAGCCCGGCGATCTGGTCATCGACGGCGGAAACTCACGATTCACCGATGACAAGCCGAACGCAGAGTTGTTGGACGCCAAGGGAATCGGCTACATCGATGCCGGCGTATCCGGTGGCGTCTGGGGTCTGAAGAACGGCTACGGCCTGATGGTGGGCGGACAGGACGAGCACGTCGACCGGGCGATGCCGATCTTCGACGCGTTGCGTCCGGAAGGCGAGCGTGCGGACGGTTTTGTGCATGCCGGTCCGGTCGGTGCCGGTCACTATTCGAAGATGGTGCACAACGGCATCGAATACGGGTTGATGCAGGCATACGCCGAGGGCTACGAGATCCTCGAAGCGGAGGAACTCGTACAGGATGTGCAGGGCGTACTGCGGGCCTGGAGCAAGGGCACGGTCGTGCGGTCGTGGCTACTCGATCTCTTGGTCGAAGCGCTGGCTCAGGACCCGGAATTCAGTGAGATCTCGGGGTACACCGAGGATTCGGGTGAGGGCCGCTGGACCGTCGAAGAAGCCATCAGGCACGCTGTCCCTGCACCGGTCATCTCCGCGGCATTGTTCGCGAGATTTGCTTCGCGGCAAGAGGATTCGCCGGCCATGAAGGCTGTCTCGGCTCTGCGCAATCAGTTCGGCGGGCACGCGGTCAAGAAGGCCGACGCCGACGAGACCCTGCGCGCCCCGGCGCCGAAGAACACCGAGTAAGTGTTCGTCCGGTCTCTGCAGCTACACGATTTCCGATCCTGGGACGACGTAACCGTCGACCTCGGACCGGGATCGACCGTGTTCGTGGGGCCGAACGGTCACGGCAAGACCAATCTGCTCGAATCACTGAACTATCTGTCGACGCTGTCCTCGCACCGTGTGTCGTCGGACGCTCCCATGATCCGGGCCGGTGCTGCCAAGGCATTCGTGGGCAGTGCCGTGGTCAATCACGGACGTGAATTGATCATCGATGTGGAGCTTCTCGAGGGCAGGGCCAACAAGGCTCGGATGAACAGGTCCCCGCTGCGGCGCCCACGCGAGATCCTCGGCGTGTTGCAGAGTGTGTTGTTCGCGCCCGAGGATCTCTCGCTCGTCCGCGGCGATCCCGGCGAACGACGACGCTATCTCGACGAGCTGCTCACCACTCGTCTTCCTCGAATGGCCACCGTCCGTGCCGATTACGACAAGGTCCTGCGGCAACGGTCGGCTCTGCTGAAGACGGCGAGTGGGTCGTTGCGCCGGGGATCGTCGTCGGGCGACGGCGCGAGTGCCCTTGCCACTCTCGACGTCTGGGATGGGCATCTCGCCACACACGGAGCTCGATTGCTCGCTGCCAGAATAGGTTTGGTGCACGAACTGATGCCCTTCGTGCAGCAGGCCTACAGTTCGATCGCGCCGGAATCACGATTGGCGTCCGTTGCCTACCGGTGCAGTCTCGCCGATGCGTTGCCGCCGGAGTTCTCCGATGCCGATCGGGTGCCCGAACACGACGATATCGATGTCTTGGAAGCTGCTTTCCTGCATCAGCTTTCGGTGATGCGACAGCGGGAGATCGAACGCGGGGTGTGTCTGGTCGGTCCTCATCGGGACGATCTGGAACTGATGTTGGGGGATCAACCGACGAAAGGCTTTGCCAGCCACGGTGAATCGTGGTCGTATGCACTCTCCCTCAGGCTCGGATCGTTCGCGCTGCTGCGCGAGGACGGGACCGACCCGGTCCTGATGCTCGACGACGTGTTCGCCGAACTCGATCGAAAGAGACGCGCGGCGTTGGCGGCAGTGGCCGCCGACGCGGAACAGGTACTGATCACCGCGGCGGTTCCCGAGGACGTGCCACCCGAGCTCGACGCCAGACGGTACGGCGTGGAGGCTCGTCAGGAAGTCGATTCCGGTGCGGCCGGGCGTATTTCGACCATCACCGACCTGTCGGTGTCGGAGGGTGAGGTGTCATGAGCGACGAGACGAACCCACCCGCGTCCGATGAGCAGCCCGAATTGAAAGGGGTCGACCTCGCGCGTCGAGCACTGGAGGACGCGCGGGCCGCAGCCAAGGCCAGTGGTAAGTCGGTGGGTCAGGGCCGGTCGTCGCCGACCGGCGGAGTTCGAGCACTGCGGGGGCGTCGTCGACGTGGATGGTCGGGAGCAGGGCCCGATGACCGAGATCCGCAGGCTTTCGGTGCGCTGGCGAATTCGATCGCCTCCAAGCGAGGATGGTCGGCCAAGGTATCCGAGGGAGCGGTGCTGGGCCGGTGGCCGCACGTCGTCGGGGAGGACATTGCGGCGCACGCCGACCCCACCGGTCTCAAGGATGGAGTCCTGAGTATTTCCGCCGAGTCCACGGCATGGGCGACGCAACTGAGGCTGATGCAGTCGCAGATACTGGCCAAGATCGCTGCCGCCGTCGGTCATGGTGTGGTGACGTCCCTTCGGATCACCGGTCCGACGACGCAGAGTTGGAGGAAGGGCGAGCGTCACGTCCGCGGTCGAGGTCCGCGCGATACGTACGGATAGTGAGACGTCCCAACGATCGCTTTCCGAACTAACTGGTCCAGGTGATCCTCAACAGATGTTGGGGTCAGTGTTGCTGTGACACGATGCATGTGCGTAGCGTGATTCCAGACACGCAACGGTCGGGGGACCGAAGTAACTGTTCTGCGCGCATCGGACGAGGAGAAGTTGTGTCTGCACCAACGAAGAAGACATCGACAGCGGCCGTCGACGTCGACGGAACCCCCGAAGATCGAGTCATCCTTCACGCCCGGAACGTGGAATTCGACTGGAACTCCCTACCGCTGCACTACATGGACGGTAACCCGCTCGCGACGCACTTGATCAACGTGATGCACCTGCTCCTGCCCGAGGGCGAGGAGTGGTTCGTGCGCACGTTCAAGGAGGCGTTGCCTCTCATCCACGACGACCAACTGTGCGACGACGTGATCGGGTTCATCGGCCAGGAAGCCATGCATGCGCAGGCTCACACCGATGTCCACGATCAGCTTCGGGCACACGGCATCGATGTCGATCCCTACGTCGACCAGATGAAGTTCCTGTTCGGTCGGGCGCTCGGCAACAGGTCCGGCCACGGTCAGAACAGTTTGGTCGAGCGTCTGGCGCTGATCGCTGCCGCCGAGCACCTGACTGCGTTCCTGGGCGATTGGGTTCTGAACGCGTCGGAGTTGGACGAGGCCGATGTCGATCCGATCATGTTGGATCTGTTGCGGTGGCACGGTGCCGAGGAGGTCGAACATCGGTCGGTGGCCTACGAGGTGATGCGGTACTTCGACGTGCGTCCGGCCCGCCGGATTCGTACGTACGTCGTCATCGCGCCCACCCTCGTGTGGTTCTGGACCCGTGGTGTTCGTTTCCTGATGAGCCAGGACCCGACGCTGGCGCACCTGACCCCCAAGCAGCGCACGCCGTCGTTCCGGGAATTCAGGAAGGTCGCGAAGTCCGGCCTGTTTCCGACGCCGATGTCGATGGTGAAGGCGTCGTTGCGCTACTTCAAGAGCACGTACCACCCTTCGCAGGAAGGGTCGACGGCGCAGGCAGTGCGGTATCTGGCCACCTCACCGGCAGCTCGGTCCGCCGATCGATGACCAAACGCACGTTGCGGAGCAAGCTCGGCGCAATGGCACAGATGGTGGACTCGTTCCGGATGGGACGCACCATCCCGAAGAATCTGTACGGCCGCGACGAGCCCGATCAGACGGTGTCTCTGGTGACCGATGCGCTCGACAAATGGTTCGCGCTGCTCGACGGTGACGATTACGACGCGTCGTTCGCTGCACCGCCCGTCGCACGCACCCAGCTGCTGACGTTGGTCTCACGAGAGCCTCTGTGTGTCGACGAGGACGTCGTCCAACTGACCTTCGCCGTGGCCGACGGCTCGGTGTTGCCTGCGTGGGCACCGGGGATGCACCTGGACTTCTACCTCCCGTCGGGGCGCCGCCGGCAGTACTCGCTGTGTGGACGGCCCGATGACGACTCGTACTCGATCGCAGTACGTCTGGTGCCCGACGGCGGTGGTGGCTCTCGCGAGATGCACGATCTTCGGATCGGAAGCGAAGTCGCAATTCGTGGGCCGCGCAACGGATTTCCGTTCGTGCAGTCCGAACATGCGGTGTTCGTGGCCGGAGGAATCGGCATCACCGCCATCATCTCGATGGTGCGTCGCGCTCGTGAGACGGGGATGGACTGGCATCTCGTCTACTGCGGCCGCTCGCGTGAGTCGATGCCGTTCCTCGACGAGATCGCGGGCTGGGACGCCGATCGCGTGACCGTGCGCACCGACGACGTGGACGGCATGCCGTCGAGCATGGATCTGTTGGGAGCGGCGGCTCCCGGCGGATCGGTCTACGTGTGTGGACCTCCGCCGATGATCGACCTGGTTCGGGCCTCGTTCGATTCGCTGCCCGCGACACATCTGCACTTCGAGCGGTTCTCGCCGCCGCCGGTGAAGAACGGCACCGAATTCGAGGTGCAGCTCGTCGATTCCGGCGAGGTCATCGCGGTCGGTCCGAACGAGACTGCGCTGCATGCCATTCGGCGTCTGCGGCCCGATGTGGCGTACTCCTGCCAGCAAGGGTTCTGCGGAACGTGTCGGGTTCGAGTGCTCAGTGGAACACCGCAACATCGGGAGAATCGGCTCACTGCCGAGGAGCAGCGCCACGAGATGTTGATCTGCGTCTCGCGTTCCGAGGGCGAACGGATCGTGCTCGATCTGTAGTGGTGCCGCTGCTTTCACCCTTCATATTTGTCGTCCGGCACCGAGAAAATGCGCCTGCGGCGCAATCAGGGGCCTTTTAGGGGTGTCATCGAGCCCATGCTGTCGCAGCCACCCAGTACTATGGACCGGTACGACATCAAGCCCGGAACAAACGCATGGACCGAGCACGGTCGAAACGACCGTGCCGACCCTGCGGTAGCACCTACGTCAGGTGTGAGCGGGGTAGTGGACGCGTAGAAGGAGAACCAGCTAACCGTGGCTGCCCAGAAGTCAGGTAACAGTGAGAACAGCAAGGATTACGGCGCATCTTCCATCACGGTCCTCGAGGGCCTGGAAGCAGTTCGTAAGAGGCCCGGTATGTACATCGGTTCCACCGGTGAACGAGGCCTGCACCACCTGATCTGGGAGGTCGTCGACAACTCCGTCGACGAGGCCATGGCCGGCTATGCCTCCACCGTCGACGTCACCATCCACGAGGACGGCAGCGTCGAGGTCAAGGACGACGGGCGAGGAATTCCCGTCGCCATGCACTCCTCCGGTGTCCCCACCGTCGAGGTCGTCATGACGCAGCTGCACGCAGGCGGCAAGTTCGACTCCGACTCCTACGCGGTGTCCGGTGGACTGCACGGCGTCGGCATCTCGGTGGTGAATGCGCTCTCCACCAAGGTCGAACTGCAGATCGCCCGCGACGGTCATCGCTACAAGCAGACCTACGACTACGCCAAGCCCAGTCCTCTCGAGACCGTCGGCGATACCAAGGAGACCGGTACCACCGTGCGCTTCTGGGCGGACGGCAAGATCTTCGAGACCCTCGATTACAGCTTCGAGACCGTGCACCGCCGCCTGCAGGAGATGGCGTTCCTGAACAAGGGACTGACCATCAACTTCACCGACGAGCGAGTGGCGGCCACCGACGCGACCGAGGAAGAACTCGGCGAGACCGCCGAGGCACCCAAGACTGCCGAGGAAGAGCAGGCCGACGCCGCAGCTGCGAAGCCTGCCAAGGTCCGCAAGCGGACGTACCACTACCCCGACGGCCTGGTGGACTTCGTCAAGCACATCAACCGCACCAAGACCGCGATTCACAACTCCGTCGTCGGCTTCACCGGTAAAGGTGAGGGCCACGAGGTCGAGATCGCCATGCAGTGGAACGCCGGCTACTCCGAATCGGTGCACACCTTCGCCAACACGATCAACACGCACGAGGGCGGTACCCACGAAGAGGGTTTCCGTACCGCATTGACATCCACGGTGAACAAGTACGCGATCGAGAAGAAGCTGGTCAAGGAGAAGGACGTCAAGCTCACCGGCGACGACATCCGAGAGGGGCTGGCCGCGGTCATCTCGGTGCGGGTCGGGGAGCCGCAGTTCGAGGGCCAGACCAAGACCAAGCTCGGCAACACCGAGATTCGGTCGTTCGTGCAGAAGGCATGCAACGAGCACCTGGCGCACTGGTTCGAATCGAACCCGGCCGACGCCAAGACCATCATCAACAAGGCGGTCTCGTCCGCGCAGGCCCGGATGGCTGCGCGTAAGGCGCGAGAGTTGGTGCGCCGCAAGAGTGCAACCGATATCGGCGGCCTTCCCGGCAAGCTAGCCGACTGCCGCTCGAACGATCCGAGCAAGTCCGAGATCTACATCGTGGAGGGCGACTCCGCGGGCGGTTCGGCCAAATCGGGGCGAGACTCGATGTTCCAGGCGATCCTGCCGCTGCGCGGAAAGATCATCAACGTCGAGAAGGCTCGGATCGACCGCGTCCTCAAGAACAACGAGGTCCAGTCGATCATCACCGCGTTCGGCACCGGTATTCACGACGAGTTCGACATCACCAAGCTGCGCTACCACAAGATCGTGCTGATGGCCGACGCCGACGTCGACGGCCAGCACATCTCCACCCTGCTGATGACGCTGTTGTTCCGCTTCATGCGTCCGCTGATCGAGCACGGTCACGTGTATCTGGCCATGCCGCCGCTGTACAAGCTCAAGTGGAGTCGCGGCGAACCGGACTTCGCCTACTCCGACCGCGAGCGCGATGGTCTGCTCGAGGCCGGAATCGCCAACAAGCGCAAGATCAACGTCGAGGACGGCGTCCAGCGCTACAAGGGCCTGGGCGAGATGAACGCCAAGGAACTGTGGGAGACCACGATGGATCCGACGGTTCGCGTCCTGCGTCTGGTGACTCTGGACGACGCGGCGGCCGCCGACGAACTGTTCAGCGTTCTGATGGGCGAGGACGTCTCCGCGCGTCGTAGCTTCATCGCCCGCAACGCGAAAGATGTTCGCTTTCTTGACGTTTAGTCACTTCCCTGCACGCATCGATGAGTTTTCTCGGTGCGTGCAGGTGACCGTTTCTCGAGGAGATTTGCATGTCTGACATCACCGAACCGCCGGTAGGACCCCCGCCGGGTTCGACCACCAACGCCGAGGGCGGCGACCGGATCGATCCGGTCGACATCCAGCAGGAAATGCAGCGTAGCTACATCGACTACGCCATGAGCGTCATCGTCGGTCGCGCCCTGCCCGAGGTCCGTGACGGCCTCAAGCCTGTGCACCGCCGCGTGCTGTACGCGATGTACGACTCGGGCTTCCGGCCCGACCGCAGTTACGTCAAATCCGCACGCCCCGTTGCCGAGACGATGGGTAACTACCACCCCCACGGCGACACCTCGATCTACGACGCGCTGGTGCGTCTGGCCCAGCCGTGGTCGATGCGGTACCCGCTGGTCGACGGTCAGGGCAACTTCGGTTCCCGCGGCAACGACGGTGCCGCAGCCATGCGTTACACCGAGGCACGGCTGACTCCGCTCGCGATGGAGATGCTGCGGGACATCGACGAGGAAACCGTCGACTTCATTCCCAACTACGACGGCAAAACCCAAGAGCCGACGGTACTTCCGTCGCGCGTGCCGAACCTGTTGATGAACGGCTCCAACGGCATCGCCGTCGGCATGGCCACCAACATCCCCCCGCACAACCTGCGTGAACTGGGCGACGCGGTGTTCTGGGCCCTGGACAACTTCGAGGCCGACGAAGAAGCCACGCTCGCGGCGTGCATGGAACGCGTCAAGGGTCCGGACTTCCCGACGCACGGACTCATCGTCGGTGGCCAGGGCATCCAGGATGCGTACTCCACCGGTCGCGGCTCCATCCGCATGCGCGGCGTCGTCGAGATCGAGGAAGATTCCAACGGTCGCACCACGATCGTGATCACCGAGCTGCCGTACCAGGTCAACCCGGACAACCTGATCACCTCCATCGCCGAGCAGGTCCGAGACGGCAAGCTCTCGGGTATCTCCAAGATCGACGACGAGTCCTCGGATCGTGTCGGTATGCGCATCGTCGTGACGATCAAGCGCGACGCGGTCGCGAAGGTCGTGCTCAACAACCTCTACAAGCATTCG
Organism: Rhodococcus sp. ARC_M12; assembly: GCF_022810385.1. Classification (NCBI taxonomy): domain Bacteria; kingdom Bacillati; phylum Actinomycetota; class Actinomycetes; order Mycobacteriales; family Nocardiaceae; genus Rhodococcus; species Rhodococcus sp. ARC_M12. The sequence continues at coordinate 179,561 of NZ_JALGQI010000010.1, forward strand.
CAGCTGCAGACGAGCTTCGGTGCGAACATGCTCTCGATCGTCGACGGCGTTCCGCGCACCTTGCGCCTGGACCAGATGATCAGGTTCTACGTCACTCACCAACTCGACGTGATCGTCCGCCGCACGCGCTATCGGCTGCGCAAGGCCGAAGAGCGCGCCCACATTCTGCGCGGACTGGTCAAGGCACTCGATGCTCTCGACGAGGTCATCGCGCTCATCCGTGCCTCGCAGACCGTCGATCTCGCCAAGCAGGGCTTGATCGACCTGCTCGACATCGACGAGATCCAGGCCCAGGCGATCCTCGACATGCAGCTGCGACGCCTCGCAGCACTCGAGCGTCAGAAGATCATCGACGAGTTGGCAGAACTCGAACGAACGATCGCCGACCTGCAGGACATCCTGGCGAAGCCCGAGCGGCAGCGACAGATCGTGCGTGACGAGCTCGCCGAGATCGTGGAGAAGTTCGGCGACGACCGTCGTACGCGCATCATTGCCGCCGACGGGGACGTCAACGACGAGGATCTCATCGCGCGGGAGAACGTGGTCGTCACGATCACCGAGACCGGTTACGCCAAGCGCACCAGAACCGACCTCTACCGTTCGCAGAAGCGAGGCGGCAAGGGCGTGATGGGCGCAGGGCTCAAGCAGGACGACATCGTCAGCAAGTTCTTCGTCTGCTCGACGCACGACTGGATCCTGTTCTTCACCACCAAGGGCCGCGTCTACCGGGCCAAGGCCTACGAGCTGCCCGAGGCGAACCGAACCGCCCGCGGTCAGCACGTCGCGAATCTGCTCGCCTTCCAGCCGGACGAACGCATCGCCCAGGTCATCCAGATCAAGACCTACGAGGACGCTCCGTACCTGGTGCTCGCCACCAAGGGCGGTCTCGTCAAGAAGTCGCGACTGACCGACTTCGATTCCAACCGCAGCGGCGGCATCGTCGCGGTCAACCTGCGCGGCGACGACGAGTTGGTCGGGGCCGTTCTCGCGTCCTCGGACGACGATCTGCTGTTGGTCTCGGCGCAGGGCCAGTCCATCCGGTTCTCCGCGACCGACGAGGTGCTGCGCCCGATGGGTCGCGCCACCTCCGGTGTGCAGGGCATGCGATTCAACGGCGAGGACGCGTTGCTCTCCCTCAACGTCGTCAGCGAGAACAAGTTCTTGCTGGTCGCTACGTCGGGTGGCTACTCCAAGCGCACCGCGATGGAGGACTACCCCCAGCAGGGTCGTGGCGGAAAGGGAGTGCTGACAATCCAGTACGACCCGAAGCGTGGCACGCTGGTGGGAGCTCTCATCGTCGACGACGAGGACGAGCTGTACGCCATCACGTCGAGTGGTGGCGTAATTCGGACCGCTGCCAAGCAGGTTCGGAAAGCCGGCCGACAGACCAAGGGCGTGCGGTTGATGAATCTCGGTGAAGGCGACACATTGCTCGCGATCGCGCGCAACGCCGACGAGATCGAACCGGATGCTCTGGGCACCGAAGACGATGCAGCGAAGGAGTCGTAAGTGAGCACTCCCAACCGGCCTGGTAGCAGGCCCGGCCCCAACGGTGGCCCGGACAGCCGGGATCCCGCGCGGGCCGAGCAGCCCGCGCGTCCCGCGCCGCCCGAGGGAGCTCGCCCGGGCAGCCGGCCGCAGCCGGCCGCTCGTCCTGCGCCCGCAGCCGGCCGCGGACCTGCCCCGCAGGGTGGTGCTCGCCCTCCGGCACGTCCGGCTCAGGCTGCGCCGAACGGCCCGGCCCGACCGGCTCAGGGACCCCCGCCTTCGCAGCGACCGCCTGCACCGCAGGGACCGCCTTCGCAGGCTCCGGGGTCGAGTGCTCCGGGGTCGCCCGCACCAAGGCAGGGCCAGGCTCCGGCCGGTCCCGCGCAGGGTCAGCCGCCCCAGGCCCCCAACAAGCAGCCCGCCTCGGGTCAGCCGGCTTCCGGGCGGCCGCACAACGGTCAGCCGGCAAACGGCCAGCCTCCGCAGCGGCAGGCCCCTGTCGGTCCACCTCCTCGACCGGCCGGCTCGCAGCCGTCGGGATCGCAGCCGTCGGGATCGCCGTCCTCCACGCCCACCGAGGCGTCGCGCGCACCGGAGGGTCCGGCTACCGGTGGAGCCGATCGGAACTCTGGTCCCGCCGCGACGCAGGCGATGCCCGCTCAGCAGAACGACGGCCAGCAGGGAACTCCGCCGTGGCAGCGAGGTGCGGGTCAGCGTCCCGCTCCCCAGGGAGCAGACGACAGGCAGCAGCCGCAGAATCAACCGCAGACCAACCTGTCCGGCCGCGGGTCTGCGCTACCCCCGACCGGGGAGTCCGAGCGGGCTGCCCGTACGACCGCCGACCCCGTCCAGCGCGAGTCGACCGAGGACAAGACCGAACGCCGGGAAGCAGCCCGGTCGAAGGCCGCGGTCATCGACGGGCCGACCCGGCACATCGAACGCAAGGATCTGGCGAAAGACATGCCGGATCTGTCCGCCGTCCGGCATCCCGAGCCGTCCCAGTCCGAGCGCGCAGCACCCACGGCCATCACCGCGGTGTCCAGCGCGGACGGTGATCCTCTGCGGGCGACCATCCAGATTCGCAAGATCGATCCGTGGTCGACACTCAAGATCGCCCTGGTGATCGCGGTGTCACTGTTCTTCGTGTGGATGGTGGCCGTCGGTTTGCTGTACGCGGTGCTCGACGGCATGGGCGTCTGGGAGCGTCTCAACAGTGCCTTCACCGAGATCGTGAACGAATCCGGCGACGGCGGTCTCGTCAGTGCGGGGCAGGTGTTCGGCTACGCGGCAGTGATCGGTGTGATCAATGTCGTACTGTTCACCGCACTCACCACCATCGGTGCCTTCATCTACAACCTGTCTTCGGACCTGGTCGGCGGCGTCGAAGTGACGTTGGCAGACCGCGACTGACCTGCACCATCGAGAGCCGTATCGGGCCGTTTTGGAAGACAGCGGCCCGATACGGTAATCTCATCCCTCGGTTCGAGGAGAGGTTTTCTTCGCACCGAATCAGTGATGAGGGCCTATAGCTCAGGCGGTTAGAGCGCTTCCCTGATAAGGAAGAGGTCGGAGGTTCAAGTCCTCCTAGGCCCACACCGAACGAACGAAAAGAGGCGGGACGTGAAAATCCTTCTTCTCGTCGCATCGGCGGTGATCGCAGTGCTGACACTATCGAAGGTGCGCTCGCAACGCAGCTCGGACGGCGTCTGGCACAGCATCCCCACCGTGTGACAATCGCTCGGAGTGGACGTGTAAAGTTCGTCTACGATTACCGGCAACACCCGGGGCCTTAGCTCAGTTGGTAGAGCGCTGCCTTTGCAAGGCAGATGTCAGGAGTTCGAATCTCCTAGGCTCCACAAAGAATAGGACGTCCACTTCGGTGGGCGTCCTTTTTCGTTCCTCCGGCCCCAGCGGCCCGCCGAACCTCCCCGAGTCCACTCGATGTGCCATTGACCCCCGAAAAGTCCACCGGATGTGCCATTGAGTGCCCACGGGCGACGGACGAGCTCACCGGAATGGTTGTGATCGAACCCAAGGTGGTCTCCGGTTGGGCGCCCATATGTCCAGACAGTCGATCGTTCTGTTTCGCAAGCACGAGTCGGTCCATAGCGTTGTCGGTGTTCAAGAGCGTCGGTTCTCGAATCGATGTGAGTGATCGCGGCGGCGCACCGCAGGGGGGTGTGCCGTCGTTCGATCTCGGCGAAAGGTGTTCGCCACAGTCTCGAATCGATCGGCGATTTCAGACATTTCGGATTTCTAAGGAGCCCCGGCCAATGACGCGCGTTCTCGATCACGAAGAGCTGTTGACCGAACTCGACGGCACGCTGGAAGCCAATTTGAATCGTCATCTGTCGATGGCGAAGGAGTGGCATCCCCATGACTACGTTCCGTGGGATCTTGGTCGGAACTTTGCGGCCATGGGTGGGGAGGACTGGTCGCTCGAGCAATCCTCGTTGTCGGAGTTGGCCCGCACCGCGATGATCACGAACTTGCTCACCGAGGATAATCTGCCGTCGTATCACCGGGGGTTGGCGGATAACTTCTCGCTCGACGGTGCGTGGGGCACGTGGGTGGGGCGGTGGACGGCAGAGGAGAACCGTCACGGCATCGTGATGCGCGATTATCTGGTGGTGACGCGTGCGGTCGACCCTGTGGAGTTGGAGCGGGCTCGGATGCATCACATGACGGTGGGTGTCGATGCACCCATGGATGGCGCGAACTTCTTGCATTCGGTGGCGTACGTGACGTTCCAGGAGTTGGCGACGCGTGTCTCGCACCGGAACACGGGATTGGCGTGCGGGGATCCGGTAGCCGATCGAATGCTGGCTCGGGTGGCGGCGGACGAGAATCTGCACATGATCTTCTACCGCAACTTGGGTGAGGCGTCGCTGGATCTGGTGCCGGATCAGATGGTTCGCGCCATCACCGACGTCGCTACCGACTTTCAGATGCCCGGCCTGAACATGCCCAATTTCCGTAAGAACGCGATGATCCTGGCCAAGAACGGGATCTACGATCTCCGCCAGCATCTGGACGAGGTATTGATGCCGGTGTTGCGTAAGTGGAGGATTTTCGAGCGGAACGATTTCACCGGTGAGGGCGAGCGCGATCGCGATCGTCTGGCGGCGTTCGTGGAGGATCTGGCGGCCAAGGCAACCAAGTTCGAGGAGTCACGCGACCGCCTGCTCGCCAGGGAGGCTGCGCGCGCCGAGAAGGCGTCCTGACCTGCTGCGCTTTCCCTGTCCGGAGTCGTGGTCGAGGCACGGGGATGTTAGAGTCCGGGCATCGTTGGGTCATGTGAGGCGATGGCCGTAGTGCGTGGGGAGGGCCGATGATGCCTGGGGGGTATCGGATGAGCGGTGGGGCACGCTTCTGTGTGTCCTGTCCGCAGCCGGCAGAGGCAAGGCCTTGCGTGGCTGGAATCGGCTGGTGAGCAGGCTCAGGTTCGACGAGTCTGGTCGCATGCTCGCGGTGTTCGCGGCAGTCACCACGGTTCTCTACGCCGCCAGCGCCATTGCGTCGTGGTCGAACCTGTCCGGTGCCCAGCAGGTTCTGGCGGCGTTGGCGCTGCTGCTGGGCCCGCTGGCGATCGTGGTGCTGGCGAGGGCGGGTGTGCCGAGCCCCAAACACGCAGTGGGATTCGCGACCGCATTGTCGGTGGTGGCCCTGGCGTGCGCGCTGGGCAGTAGCGACACCATGCCTGCGTTCTTGATCTGTGTACAGGCGGCCATGTTTCTCGGCATGCACATCGGTGCGTTCTGGTCCGAGCGCAATGCCGGCATTTGGGTTGCGGTGCTTGCTGTTTCGGCAGTCATCGGTGCCGCGATCGCGCCGTACGGTACGCCCTTCATCAGTTACATCCTCGTTGCTCTCGGAATCGTCGGCGCGACCGAGGTATTCGGTGTGTTCGCCCGTCGAATGCGCTACTCCGCGACGCACGACGCGCTGACAGGGCTGCTCAATCGCTTCGGCTTCGAGTCCAAGATCGACAAGATGTTGCCGGCATGCGCTGCCCGTGGCTTGTCGGTCAGCCTTGCCGTACTCGATCTGGACAACTTCAAGGAAATCAACGACGAGTACGGCCACATCGCCGGTGACGTTCTGCTCACCAGGGTCTCGAAAGCCTGGAAGGGCCAGCTGACCAGACGCGATGTGCTCGGTCGGCTCGGTGGCGACGAATTCGTGCTGTTCATGCCGGGGGTTCTGGAAAAGGAAGCCTGGCAGATCATCGAGAGACTGCGTCGCGCACATCGCGCCGAATGGAGCGTCGGCCTCGCGTGCATGCCCGCGGATCGCCGTTGGGGCGAGATCTACCGTGCAGCAGACGCCGATCTGTACCGGGCGAAGCGAAGCAGGCCACCGAGGACCAGTCGGCAGTCCGATCCCGACGCCGGCTACAGCGGCCCAGTTCGCAGAATTGCGCAGTAGCATCCGCACTCCCCATCGTTGATCCCCAGATTTTGTCCACAGGCTGTGGATAGATTTCCCGTTTCGGTTCACCCTTCGCGTTGACTCGTCGGAAACGACGATGCTGCGGGGGGATACGCGATGGTCACTCTCGACCAATTCAGATCATGGGACAGCCGCGTGCTGGCTACCGTGTCCGAGCACCTCATGCGTCGGTGGCGCGACATGACCGGCCTGCACGATTCGGCTACGGACGAGATGATGTTCGACGGGTGGCGCGGCCCTGCGGCCGATGCGGCGCGGGAGGCACTCGGACGCATCCGACTCGAACTGTCGGATGCCACCGACGAGTTGCTCCGGATCGCGACGTGCACCGCGGATGCCGCCATCGATATGGCGAGTGTGGTTGCAGCCCTGCGCGCAGTGGAGCAAGCGGCCACGGACGAGCGATTCACAGTCGGATCCGACGGCACGGTGACCGACACCGCGTCGTACTCGGTTGCGTCGGCCGACCTGTGGTCGACGAGGCGAGAGCGACGCCGTCGCTGCGAGGAATTGACCGACCGCATCTCGCAGCTGGTGCGAAGTGCCACCGACTTCGACGACGCCCTTGCCCGACGCCTTGCCGGGCGAGCCTCGGCCGATGCGATCGCAACCGTGGTGGCGGCTTCGGTGCCACACGATGCAACGCCGGCTGCCAATGCGGCCTTCTGGAGCGCGCTCTCGCCCGCGGCGCGCACCCGGCTGCTCGTCGAGCAGCCCGCCCTGATCGGCAATCTGGACGGTCTGCCCGGACGTGTCCGCGACAGCGCGAACCGTCGGGTGCTGGTCGCCGAGCGCATTCGCCTGCGTGCTACCGAGTCGAAACTGCGTAAAGAGCTGGAGGGCAACACCTTCGGCGGCTTGTTCACGGACGCCGATGCCGGCTTGGAGCAGACTCGAGCGCGGCTGGCCTCGCTCGATGCAATCGAGGCGGCCTTGGAGAGGGGAGGACGGCAGCTTCTGGTGCTCGACAATTCCTCGTACGAGGAAACGATGGCAGCTGTCGCGGTGGGCGATGTCGATACGGCAACCCATGTGGCCGTCTTCGTACCCGGCCTCGACTCGACCGTGCACGGAAACGGGCTCCGATACGACGGAGACATGGAGAACTTGAAACAAGCTGTGCAACAGCTACTTCCGGGAGATACGTCCCAGACTGCGGCCGCGGTGACCTGGCTCGACTACCAGGCCCCTCAGCTCGGGTGGAGCATGCTCGATCCCGACCGGACGGTGGTGTCCGGCGCGGCGGCCAGGGCAGGGGCCGATCGACTGGCACCGTTTCTGGACGGACTCGACGCCGCACGCGCGAGCGATCCTCACTTGTCGGTACTGGCTCACTCGTACGGATCCCTCACTGCAGCAGCGGCTTTCCGGAACGACACCGGGGTCGACGACTTCGTGGCTCTGGGATCACCGGGACTGGGCACCCACAGCGTGGAGGATCTTCGGCTTCCCACGGGGCACGTGTTCGCCGCCGAGGCAGGCGCGGATGTCGTGGCCGACCTCGGTGCGTTCGGCCGTGACCCGGGCGTGCTGGACGGCATCACGCTTCTCGCCACCGACGGATCCGATGGACTCATCGGCTCGCGCGGACACAGCGACTATCTGACCGATGGGACGACCAGTGCTCACAATGCTGCACTGGTCGTCGCCGACCGTAGCGAGGAGGCCGTGATCCGGACCAGGCCCGGCCTGTTCGATCTGGTGCAGAGAATTCTGTATCTATGACGACGTTTCGTCGTAGTCCGCCAGACTCGGCGGAACATCGGCAGGTGGCGGTACCTCGTTGCGACGGCGACCGAGCAGGAACACCACGCCTCCCACAACGGCCGCCGCGGCGCCGAGGAGCAGGAACTTTCGGGTCCGACGCGATCCCGACTCGGCCGTGACCAACGCTGTGGTGCGGTTCGCGCGCGCGATGTGCTCCGCGGTGGCTGCCCGCCTCTGGGCGGCTTGCTTGCGAGCCAGGCCGTAGCCTTTCTTGGCCAGCAGCAGACCGACTCCGGCCGGGCCCTTGCTCGCGGCGGAGGCCGCGCCGAGCAGCGCAGACGCAGCCGCTCGCCTCGGTCGTTCCGCAGGCTCCGCTCCTGCGGTACCGGTGGTCGACCGAATCTGATCGGACTTCGTTGTGCTCGTCATACCTTCACTGTTCCACAACAGGCCCCTGTCGAACCGTCCTGATGCACCCGTCTCGATGCCCGTTGTGAACTGCCCGGTCACTCGGGATGGCACGATGGAGGGCGTGACTTCACCAAACAAGACCCAAACGGCCACGTTGCACACCAACCGGGGCGATATCGTCATCGAACTGTTCGGCAATCACGCCCCCAAGACCGTCGCGAACTTCGTCGGTCTCGCGGACGGATCCAAGGAGTACACGACGCAGAACGCGTCGGGTGCCAAGACCGGACCGTTCTACGACGGTGCAGTCTTCCACCGCGTCATCGACGGCTTCATGATCCAGGGCGGCGACCCCACCGGCACCGGTACAGGTGGACCGGGCTACAAGTTCGAGGACGAGTTCCACCCCGAACTCTCCTTCGATCGCCCGTACCTGCTGGCCATGGCCAACGCCGGCCCCGGCACCAACGGCTCGCAGTTCTTCATCACCACCGGCAAGACCCCCCACCTGAATCGCAAGCACTCGATCTTCGGTGAGGTCACCGACGAGGCGTCGAAGAAGGTCGTCGACGCGATCTCCAGCACGCCGGTCGGCCGCGGCGATCGTCCGGTGGACGAGGTCGTCATCAACAACATCACCATCGCCTGATCTGCCCGAAGGACTTGAAGAGAACATGACGAACCCCGGCTGGGGTGGCGCGTACGGCGACCAACCCAACCCACCTCAGTCGGTGTGCGTCCGACATCCCGATCGCCCCACCGGTCTGGCCTGTTCGCGTTGCGGGCGGCCGGCATGCCCACAGTGTTTGCAAGCCGCAGCTGTCGGCCAGCACTGCGTCGACTGTGTACGCGAGGGCAACAAGAACGTGCGGACGGCGCAGACCATTGCCGGCGCGCCGATGACGCGATCGGCCAAGACCCCACTGACGTTCGCGCTCATCGCTGTCAATGTCATCGTCTACGCCATCACGGTTGCGCAGTCCGGCGATCCGATGAACAACACCTCCGGCTCCGAGCTGGCCCGTAGCTGGGCTCTCAACAGCCTCCTGGTTGCCGACGGCGACGTGTTTCGGCTGGTCGGCAGTGGCTTCGTCCACTACGGGCCGATTCACCTGCTCGTGAACATGTTCGCGCTGTACATCATCGGTCGCGACGTCGAGCTCGTGCTCGGTCGAACTCGCTATCTGGCCGTCTACTTCCTCTCGCTCCTGGGCGGAAGCGCGTCGGTGATGCTGCTGGAGAACCCGCTCGTCTCCACCGTCGGCGCGTCCGGTGCAGTCTTCGGCCTCCTGGGCGCCCAAGCCGTCATCCTGCTGCGGCTCAAGCGCAGCCCGGCTCCGATCCTCATCGTCATCGCGGTGAACATCTTCATCAGCATCTCCATCCCCAGCATCTCGCTGTGGGGCCATATGGGTGGCCTCGTCGCCGGTGCAGCAGCCACCGCCGGTTTGGTGTTCCTCTCCAACCGAACTGGTGGGACGGGAGCACCGAGAACCCTGGCCGGCCTGTCCATGGCCTGGTTGTCGGTGATCGCCGTTGCTGTGGTGTCCCTCGGAATCATCGCGATACGAGTGCTCGACCTCCGCGCGCAGTTGGGCATCTGACAGTCCGCTGCCCGGACTCCACCGCTCGCCTCACGGGGTCCACTGAATGTGACATCGACCCCCCAAAAGTCCACTGAACGTCACATCGAGTACCCCCCGCGGACGGCAGCTCAGGAGTTGCGGGGCACCAGACCGTGGCTGTCGAGTGTGTCGAATACATCTCGCGGGTCGGTGCCGAGGTCCCATCTGCCGAAGATGATCAGTCGATCGTCGTCTTCTCCGGGTGGCCGGACGTCGAGTTCGAGCATGGGTACGCGTCGGCCCAGTCGCGGGTATTTCACGATTTTGATGCGCACTATGTCGGCGCGTGAGTACGTGCGGATTCCGCCGAGTCGTTTCATCGTCAGCGATCCGTCGTGCGTGATGGCCAGCCGGGGGCGTTGGACCGCAGCGAGGGCTGCCAGAATCCACATTCCGACGGCGGCGAGTCCCACAAGGAACGTGCCTGCTGCGTCGGTGGACGAGAGTGCTGCGCCGACTCCGAGGGCGATTCCGCCTGCGACCAGGGCCGCGACGGCAACGAGTGGCGTCGCCCACTGCTGTTCGTACACACCCTGTGGATCATTCCGAGAGTTATCCACAGGGTTTATCCACATTGGGGATGAATGACATGGATGTAACTCGGGCCGCGATCAGCGCCACCGCATGGTCATGACGAGTCCGACGACCATGAATCCGAAGCCGATCAGGAAGTTGTAGGCACCGAGGTTTCCGATGAAGGCGATGTCCTCGGAAGCCAGGTAGTAGACGATCAGCCACAGCAGTCCGACCACCATGAATCCCAGCATCAACACCACGTACCAGATGGGCGACGGCCCGGCGTTGACCTTCACCGGCGTGCGGTTCGCCGGGTTGATGGTGTAGTCGTTCTTCTTCCGTACCTTCGACTTCGGCATTGTTTCCTCTTCACGTTCGTGACGGCCGGCGGCGCTGCGGCCGTACCTGTGGACAATTGACGACGGACCTGTGGATCGGTGGGTGAACGGCATCCCCAGGCTATTGTCACCTCGAGGACCGTGTCGGTCACGGACCCGGTTGCTGTACACGCTAACCCAGGTGAGCCCAGCACCGACCCACCGGACAAATTGCGAGCGCCCGTGAGACGACGATCGACCGTAACCGCCGACACCCGCTGGTGGGTGCTGACCGTTGCCGTGTGCGCCGTCGTCGGTCTGCTGCTCGGCACCACCAGGAATGTCTCGGACGGCTCCGAATTGCGCGGTGGAGACACCACCCGACTCGCCGATCTGGTCGACGCCGCCCAACGCAGCAGCGACGATGCACAGCGAAGCCGGGAAACGCTCGAACAGCAGGTGGACTCCATCCAGCAGCGCACCGCGACAGGAGATGCCGACGTCGCCGACGCCTTGGCGCGGGTCGATTCCCTGGCCGATGCGGCGGGACGCGAGGCCGCGTCCGGTGCCGGACTGACCGTCACGATGGCCGACGCCTCCCGGGGGCCCGACGGTTCGTATGCGTCCGACGCGTCGGTCGACGATCTGGTGGTCCATCAGGTCGATGTGCAGAGCGTGCTCAACGCGTTGTGGGCGGGTGGCGCGTCGGCGATTGCGATGCAGGATCAGCGGCTGATCACCTCCTCGGCGCCACGCTGCATCGGGAACACTCTTCTTCTCGGCGGCCGGACGTACAGCCCGCCGTATGTGATGACGGCTCTCGGTGACGCGGATCGGCTGCGCGCGGCGTTGAAGAACGAGCCGGGCGTGCGGTTGTACGAGCAGTACGCGTTGCGGTACGGCCTGCGCTACGACGTCGCGTCCGCGGAGGAGCTCACGGTGCCCGCGTACTCCGAATCGGTGCGCATGCGGTACGCGCAGCCACGCTGAGTACGCTGTCGACATGCGCATTCTCGTCGTCGACAACTACGACAGCTTCGTCTTCAACCTCGTCCAGTACCTGGGTCAGTTGAATGCCGATGTCGAGGTCTGGCGCAACGACGACGAGCGCCTCACCGATCGGGATGCGGCCGCGGCTCAGTTCGACGGCATCCTGCTCAGCCCGGGACCGGGCACCCCGCAGCGCGCAGGTGCCACGATGGACCTGGTCTCGGCCAGTGCTCGTGCCAAGACGCCGCTACTCGGCGTGTGTCTGGGCCATCAGGCGATCGGCGCCGCGTTCGGGGCCACGGTGGAGAAGGCTCCGGAGCTGTTGCACGGTAAGACCAGCCTGGTGCACCACTCGGGCGTCGGGGTTCTGGAAGGGATGAACGAGCCCTTCACCGCCACCCGCTACCACTCGTTGACCGTCCGCGAGGACACCATTCCGGCCGAGCTCGAGATCACCGGACGCACCGAATCCGGTCTGGTGATGGCGATGAGGCACGCCGAGCTGCCGATTCACGGCGTCCAGTTCCACCCCGAGTCCATCCTCACCGAGGGCGGACACCGCATGCTGGCCAACTGGCTCACAGTCTGTGGGATGCCTACCGACCAGGGACTCGTCGCCAAGCTCGAAGCTCAGGTCTCCGAAGCCTTCGCCTGAGCTTCGCAGCCCGAGGCTACCGCTAGCCGGTCGGGATTCCCAGGGCACCGATGGTCACGGTGATGGTGTCGGACTTGCTGATCTCCGAGCCCGCGGGCTGAGTCTGAGTGATCACTCGTCCGACCATCAGCGGGTCCAGGGTGGACTGCCTCGACGTCGACAGATCCGACGCGGTTCCGGTCCATCCCGCCGACTCCAGTGCCGTCAGAGCCTGTGCTTCGGTCAGCCCGGACAGATCCGGCATCGGGATCTTGTCTCCGTTCGAGACTCGAAGCGTGACGACGGTGTTCTCGGCGACGTTGGCACCTCCGGCGGGGTCGGTCGAGACGACCTGTCCCACCGGCTGACTCGAGTCGATGTTCTGTACCTGCACGCGGAGTCCTGCACCCGCGACGTTCGGCTGCGCCACGTCGACGAGCTGGCCGACGACGTCGGGCATCCGTACCTGCGCGGGACCGGAACCGAGCGTGATCCGAACCTGCGAGTCGGCGTTCATGCTCACACCGGAGGACGGGTTCTGTTCGACGACGCGGTCGAGGTTCTCCGGCGTCGACGGCGCCCGGGCGATGGTGGGATCGAGTTCGAGGCCCACCTCGTTCAAGGCGTCGGACGCTTCCTGTTGCGTGCGTCCGGTCAGGCGCGGAACCTGGACCTGCTGGGGTCCCGAGGAGACGTCGAGCTGGATGTCCCCGGGCGATTCGGTCTGCGACCCGGCGGCCGGGGTGGTGCCGATCGCCGAACCCTCGGGAACCGACGCATCCGGCCTCTCCTGCGGACGGACGCGCAGACCGACGTTCTCGAGCTCGCTCTGGGCCTCGGCAGCGGACAGCCCGGCGACGGACGGCACAGTGACGGTCGTGGGGTCGGCCCCAGGGCCGAGCGACCACAGGAAGGCCCCCACGATCGCGACCACGATGATCGACGCCGCAGAGATCAGCGCGATCTTGAGACCTCGACGGTTCTTGGGCTCGTCCTCGGGCTCGGCGTGCCTCGAAGCGCGGGGCGCTGCAGCGACTGCGGCGGGCTTGCCGGTGAAATCCGCCTGACGGGAATCGACCGATCCGAGGATCGTGGTGCGGTCCTCGTCGTTCATGACCATCGGCGCGCTCGGCCGTTGACCACCGAGTACCCGGACCAGGTCGGTACGCATCTCGGCAGCGCTCTGGTAGCGGTTGGCGGGGTTCTTGGCCATCGCCTTGAGGATGATCGAGTCGAGTTCGCGCGGAACCGCGTCGTTGACCAGCGACGGCAGCTGAGGATCCTCGCGCACGTGCTGGTAGGCGACGGCGACCGGTGAGTCACCCGTGAACGGCGGTTCGCCGGTGAGTATCTCGAACAACACACATCCGAGCGAGTAGACGTCCGATCGAGCGTCGACCTGTTCGCCGCGGGCCTGCTCGGGTGAGAGGTACTGGGCGGTTCCGATCACGGCCGCGGTCTGCGTCATCGGTGACGAGGAATCGGCGATGGCGCGCGCGATCCCGAAGTCCATCACCTTCACCGCGCCTGCGTTGTTGATCATGATGTTCGCGGGTTTGACGTCGCGGTGCACGATGCCGTTGCGGTGGCTGAAATCGAGTGCAGCACAGACGTCGGCGATGACTTCCATGGCCCGACGCGGTGCCATGGGTCCCTCGGCGCGCACGATGTCGCGCAGAGTGTCGCCGTCGACGTATTCCATGACGATGAACGGGAGCGGACCGGCTTCGGTCTCGGCTTCACCGGTGTCGTACACAGCCACGATGGCGGGGTGGTTCAGTGCGGCCGCGTTCTGGGCTTCGCGCCGGAACCGCAGGTAGAACGTGGGGTCCCGGGCGAGATCGGCGCGCAGAACCTTGATGGCGACATCGCGGTCGAGACGAGTGTCGCGCGCCAGATGGACCTCGGACATGCCACCGAAACCGAGTATCTCGCCCAGCTCGTAGCGAGCGGACAGCGTACGGGGAGTCGTCATGGTCGTCCTTGTGGCTCTTGCGGGAACGGGATCTCGATGAGCGGCCGTCTCGTCGTCGTCTGCGTGGGCTCCGCCGAGGTCGTGGTGGTTTCTTCGGTGGTCGTCGGCTCCTGCGTGGTCGTCGTCGTGGTCGTCGTGGTCTCTTCGGTGGTGGTGGTTTCTTCGGTGGTCGTCGTCGGTTCGGTCGTCGTGGTCGTCGTGGTGGTAGTCGGCTGCGTCGTGGTGGTGGTCGGCGGCACGAACGGGGTCTGCGTGTCGTCTCTACCCCCGGTCAACAGCACGTAACCGCCGATGAGGATGGCCAGCAACAACAGTCCGGCTCCGCCCCACGCAAGTGCCTTCTGCGCCGACGACATTCCGGTCGCCTCGGGCACCGCGGCCGCCGCCGTTCCGGTGGCCGGTCCGCGATAGTCGCGCTGGGATGTCGGCATCATCTGGGTGCTCGACGGCGGAGGCGGCTGCGGGCTGGGCACGACGCCCGGCATCATGACCCTGCCGGTGCCGGTGCCGCGTGAATTTCCCGGTGCAGGCGGACGACGGCCTGCCCGGACCGCGGCGACGGCGTCGGCGAACTCGCCACCGTTGGCGTAGCGCGCAGCGGGGTCCTTGACCATCGTGATCTCGATGAGTTCGCGAACGGCAGGGGGTAGGTCGACCGGCATCGGTGCAGGCGTTTCGCGGACGTGCTTCATGGCGACGGTCAGGGCACCGTCACCGACGAACGGGCGCGAGCCCGCAAGTACTTCGTATCCGACGACACCGAGCGAGTAGACATCCGACGCCGAGGTGGCCTCCTCGCCGAGCGCCTGTTCGGGGGCGATGTACTGCGCGGTGCCCATGACCATTCCGGTCTTGGTCACCGGGGACGCGTCGACGGCCTTGGCAATGCCGAAGTCGGTGATCTTGACCTGCCCGGTGGGGGTGATCAGGATGTTGCCGGGTTTGACGTCGCGGTGTACGACGCCCGCGGTGTGGGCGATCTGCAGGGAGCGGCCGGTCTGCTCGAGCATGTCCAGGGCGTGGCCGAGCGGCAGCCGAGACATGCGGCCCAGGACGGCATTGAGCGGTTCCCCGTTGACCAGTTCCATCACCAGGTAGGCCAGTGATTCGCCTGCGCCGTCTCGGGTCTCACCGTAGTCGTAGACCCCGGCGATTCCGGGGTAGTTCAGCTGCGCGGTGGTACGGGCCTCGAACCTGAAGCGCTGCAGGAACTCCGGGTCCTCGGAGAACTCCGCCTTGAGTACCTTGACCGCCACCCGGCGATCGAGGCGATTGTCCATGGCCTCCCACACCTGGCCCATGCCACCGGTGGCGATGAGGCGCAGAAGTCGATAGCGCTGTGCGATGACAGCTCCGTTGCTCAATGGCACGTTATGTCACCTCCCCTGCAATGCGGCTGCGATGACGGCGCGCCCGATGGGTGCGGCCACGGATCCGCCGGTCGCGGCCAGGGCTCGGTCGCCGCCGTCCTCGACGATCACGGCGATGGCGACCTTCGGATCGTTCGCGGGCGCGAATCCGATGTACCAGGCGTGCGGCGGAGTGTTGCGTGGGTCGGAACCGTGTTCTGCGGTACCGGTTTTCGACGCGATCTGTACGCCGGGGATCTTGCCCTCGCCGCTGGTGTTGTTCTCGGAGCCGATCATCAGGTCGGTCAGCGTGGCCGCGGTATCGGAGCTGATGGCCTCTCCCATGGACTTGGGCTGGTAGCTCGACAGGTCCGACAGGTCGGGAGACTGCAACTGCCGCACCAGGTTCGGGGCCATCCGCACGCCGCCGTTGGCGACGGTGGCCGCGATGACCGCGTCCTGCAGAGGCGTCAGCGCAACGTCTCGCTGGCCGATGCTGGACTGGCCGAGGGCGGCGTCGTCGTCGATGGGTCCGATGGTGCTGTCGGCGACGGTGAGCGGAATGGTGGTGTCCTCACCGATGCCGAACGCTGCTGCGGTGTCGCGCATCCCGTCCACTCCGGTGTCGATGCCGAGCTCGACGAAGGCGGTATTGCACGAGCGCGCGAAAGCCTCACGCAGCGTTGCCGTCTGGCCACCCCCGCACGTCGAACCGTTGTAGTTCTCCAGCGTCGTCGAGGTTCCCGGCAGCGTGATGTTCGACGCGGCCGTGAGTTGATCGTCCGGTGTCGCGCCTGCTTCGAGAGCGGCGGCGGTGGTGATCACCTTGAATGTCGATCCCGGTGGGTAGGTCTGCGAGATGGCCCGGTTCACCATCGGCTTCTCGGGATCGTTGCTCAGGTTCTCCCATGCCGTCGTCGTGGTGCTGCCGTCGTGGCTGGCCAACAGGTTGGGGTCGTAGCTCGGTGTGCTGGCCATGGCCAGAATGTTGCCGGTGGCGGGGTCGAGAGCCACGACCGAACCGGTGTAGCCCTTGGCTGTCAGCTGGTCGTATGCGACTTGCTGGACGACGGGGTCGATGGTGGTGACGACGTTGCCGCCGCGGGGATCTCGGCCCGAGATGAGGTCGAACAGCCGTCCGCCGAAGAGGCGATCGTCCGAGCCGTTGAGCACCGGGTCCTCGGCGCGTTCGAGGCCGCTGCTCGAGTACAACATCGAGTAGTAGCCGGTGATCGGCGCGTTGGCCTGCGGGCTGGCCGGGGAGATCGAATTCTGGGGGTAGGTACGCAGGTACTTGTAGCGGTCGTCGGTGGGGACCGAGGATGCCAGTACCTGACCGCCCGCCGAGATCTGACCACGTTGGCGCGAGTACTCGTCGAGCAGAACGCGCGAGTTTCTCGGGTCGGTACGCAGATCGTCCGCCTTGATGACCTGAAGGTAGGTGGCGTTGGCGAGCAACGCGACGACCATGACCATCACGGCGATGGATACGCGGCGCAAGGGTGTGTTCATGCGCGCTTCACCATCTCGGTGGGTGCCTCCGCGATGGGTGCTGCCGGAGCGGGCTTCTTCTTGGGCGTTGCCGGCTCACGGGCTGCGTCGGAGATCTTGATCAGCAGTGCGAGCAGCAGGTAGTTGGCGAGAAGCGAAGATCCTCCGTAGGACAGATACGGCGTGGTGAGGCCGGTGAGCGGAATGAGCTTGGTGACGCCGCCGACGACGACGAACAACTGGATCGCGATGGTGAACGACAGACCGGCGGCCAACAGCTTGCCGAAGCTGTCGCGGACGGCGAGCGCTGTGCGCATACCGCGAATGATGAACAGCAAGTACAGGATCAGGACCGCGGTCAGGCCGATGAGACCGAGTTCTTCTCCGACAGTCGCGATGATGAAGTCGGTCTTGGCGAACGGAACCTGAGAGGGGCGGCCACTGCCGAGCCCGGTACCCGCCAGCCCGCCGGTGGCGAAGCTGAACATCGACTGGACGATCTGGTAACCGGTGTCGTTGTAGTCGTCGAACGGGCGCAGCCAGGTGTCGGTACGGATCTTGACGTGGCCGAACACCTGGTACGCGAACAGGAACCCGACGAGGAGCAGGCCGAACCCGATGATCAGCCAGCCGACGCGCTCGGTGGCGATGTAGATCATCACCAGCACGGTTCCGAAGATCAGTAGGGACGTGCCGAGGTCCTTCTCGAACACCAGCACGCCGACGGAGACGATCCACACGACCAGGATCGGCCCGAGGTCGCGGGCCCGTGGGAAGTCCATTCCGAGGAAGTGCTTGCCGGCGACGGTGAACAGTTCGCGCTTGGCGACCAGCAGCGATGCGAAGAAGATGAGCAGCAGGATCTTCGCGAACTCCCCGGGCTGAATGCTGAAGCCGGGCAGTCTGATCCAGATCTTCGATCCGTTGACCTCGGAGAACGCAGACGGGAGCATCGCCGGAATGGCGAGCAGCACCAGGCCGGCGAGGCCGACGGTGTAGCCGTAGCGAGCCAGCGTACGGTAGTCGCGCAGCAGCACCAGCAACGCGACGAAGCCGGCGATCGCCAGTGTCGTCCACAGCACCTGCTGGTTGGCATCGGGCGACGGAATGGGGTTGCCGAGATACTGCGCCTGTTGCTCGTCGGCCAGGTCGAGTCGGTGAATGAGCACCAGACCGAGGCCGTTGAGCAGCGCCACGATCGGGAGCAGCAGCGGATCCGCATAGGGCGCAAAACGCCGGACGGCAAGGTGGGCCACCGTCATCAGCGCGAGGTATGCGACCGCGTACTTCGCCAGATCCCAGGTGATGGTCTGTTCCTGACTGGCTTCCACCAGTACCAGGGAGATCGTGGTGATCAGCACCGCTGCACCGAGCAGAAGCAGCTCGACGCCACGTCGGTTGGATTGAATCGGTGCGGGCGCGAACCCTCCGGGCGGACTCGGGAACGACCCTCCCGTGGACGCAGTGGAACTCATCGAGTACCGGTCCTGCAGTTCTGGCCGGGAACCTGCGGAACCGTCGGTGCCGGTACCTCGGTGGTGGTCGGTGCGGCCTCGGGAACGGGTTCCGCGGCGGGGGGCAACGGCACCCCGGGTGGCGGGATGATCGCCGTCGGAGACGGTTCGACGGTCGTGGTGACGACGGGCTCGGTCTCGCACACCTGAAGCAGGTCGCCGGCGGCCAGCCGCTCGACCTGGCCGCGCGCGTCGTCGAGGGATCCCGACGGCAACCCGGCCGTGACCTGCTCACGTGCTGCCGGCAGAAGATCGTCGATCTCGAACGGAACGCAGTTCGCCGGAGCGTCGTTCGGGGCGGTCAAGGTGACGGTACCGTCGTCGTCCAGGCAACCCACCAGTTCCACGCTCTGCAGCGAGTAGCCGAGAACCGAACCTGGCAGACCGCGTAGCACCGTCACCTTGCTGTTGTCGGCACCGACGTAGTAGTTGCCCTTGATGATCGAATTGGCAACGAGCGCACCGATTCCCGCCAGCACCACCAGGGTCAGGGCGATCAACGTCCAGCGCAGCTTGTGCGACTTCTTCTCGGGGGTGACGACGGGGCTGGTGACGCGCTTGGGCGTCGAGCGGGGGGGACGCATCGCTGCGGCCCGCCCTGCTGCGGTGTTGGGCGGAGGGGCGTCCTCCTCGTCCTCGGTGCTGGCGGCACCGCCGAGGATCGGGTGGCTCTGGCCGTAGTCGAGGTCGATCACGTCGGCGACGACGACCGTCACGTTGTCCGGGCCACCACTGCGAAGAGCGAGTTCGATGAGACGGTCCGCGCAGGGTCCCGTCTCGCCCTCGTTCATGGTGTTCTCGATGGTCTCGTCGCTGACGACGTCCGAGAGGCCGTCGGAGCACAGCAGATAGCGGTCGCCCGCTCGGACCTCTCGCACGGTGAGCGTGGGTTCGATCTCGTTGCCGGTGAGGGCCCGCATGATCAGCGAACGCTGCGGGTGCGTGTGGGCCTGCTCGGCGGTGATGCGGCCCTCGTCGACGAGCGACTGGACGAAGGTGTCGTCACGGGTGATCTGGGTGAGCGAGCCGTCACGCAGCATGTATGCGCGTGAATCGCCGATGTGTACCAGGCCGATTCGCTTGCCCGCGAACAGGATTGCCGTCAGCGTGGTGCCCATGCCGTCGAGCTCGGGTTCGTCCTCGACCTGATCGGCGATCGACGCGTTGCCTTCACGGGTCGCCGCCTCGAGCTTGCCCAGCAGATCCTCACCGGGCTCGTCGTCGTCGAGGTGAGCAAGCGCGGCAATCATCAACTGCGAGGCCACTTCACCGGCGGCATGGCCACCCATGCCGTCGGCCAACGCCAGCAGCCGAGCCCCGGCATACACGGAGTCCTCGTTGTTGGAGCGAACCAGACCACGATCGCTGCGGGCGGCGTAGCGAAGGACGAGGGTCACGGGCGCAACTCGATCACGGTCTTGCCGACACGGACGGGGGTTCCCAGGGGCACGCGAACTGCGGTGGTCACCTTCGCTCGGTCGAGGTAGGTGCCGTTGGTCGAACCGAGGTCTTCGACGTACCAGTCGCCGCCGCGGGGCGAGATGCGTGCGTGCCGTGTCGACGAATAGTCGTCTGTCAGAACGAGAGTCGAGTCGTCCGCGCGTCCGATGAGCACGGGTTGCGTGCCGAGGGAGATGCGCGTTCCGGCGAGGCCGCCCTGGGTCACCACGAGGTACTTGGCCACCTTCTGCTTGTTGAACGACGGAAGAACTTTCGAGCCACCCGAGTAGCGGGCAGGCACTCGCATGCCCGCGGCCGCGTAGATGTCACTGCGGAGGGTGCGAAGGACCGCCCAGACGAAGAACCACAGCAGGAGCAGAAAGCCTGCCCTGGTCAGTTGCAGAATCAATCCCTGCACGACGATTCACCTCCTCCTTCGCGATCGGACCTGCATTCCGCACACATCGAGGTTGCGGCGCGGCAGACATGGTTGCCTCGCAGCATCATAGGGTGAAGTCGCTCGTGTGGACGACATACGGGTGGACGAGCGTGCGAGTCGACCGTCAGACGATCCGGACCAGAATTTCGGAGTGCCCGGCCCGAATCACGTCGCCGTCGGCCAGTTGCCAATCCTGCACCGGAGCGCCGTTGACGGTGGTGCCGTTGGTGGAACCGAGGTCGGAGAGCATGGCCACGCGGCCGTCCCAACGGATCTCGATGTGGCGACGCGAGACCCCGGTGTCGGGGAGCCGGAACTGCGCGTCCTGGCCCCGGCCGATGATGTTCTGACCGTCCCGTAGCTGGAAGTAGCGGCCACTGCCGTCTTCGAGCTGCAACGTCGCGGCGAGTGCCTGACTCTGACCCGCGTACGAGGCGGGCTGGTCGTAGCCGTATCCGTCGCCACGATCGCCCGAGCCCTGCGGGTAGCCGCGGCCGTAGGCGGCCTGGGCAGGCGGGTAGTCGTAGGCAGCCTGCTGGTACCCGGGCTGCTGGTAACCGGCCGCCTGAGGCTCGGCGTACCGACCGGCAGGCTCGCTGTACGCCTGCTCCTGGTAGGGAGCCTCGGAATATGCAGCACCACCCTGCTCGGCACCGTTGTAGTCGTAGCCCTGGCCGTTGTAGCCCTGGGCGTCGTACCCCTGAGCGTTGTAGCCCTGGGCGTCGTAGCCCTGAGCGTTGTAGCCCTGGGCGTCGTAGCCCTGCTCCTGGCCGTGGGGTGCGCCGTAGGCGTGGGGGTCGTAGCCCTGCTCCTGGCCTGCGGCGGCGCTGTAGGCCTGACCCTGCTCGCCATACGGCTGCTGGTCGTAGCCCTGGGGGTTGTACGGCTGCTGCTGGTCGTAGCGCGGGTCGTAGTCGGCGGGCGCGTACGCCTGGGCGTCGTACCCGTTCTGCTCGCGCGCGGCGTAGCGCGGATCCTGGCCACCGGTGTAACCGTTGCGCTCGCGCGGATCGGAACGATGACCGTCCGCGGGATCGCGCTGCGGGTCGTAGCCTGGGTTCTGCGTCATGGGGCCGGCTCCTGGTATCGACATCGGTGGGGCAGACGGTCGCTGCGTAGCTGAAGGAACGGCACTGGGTGCTGCTGGTACCGACGCGCCCTGCTGCGCGGACCCTTTCCGTGCAGCAGTCGCCGATCGTCCCACATCGGGATCGACCGAGCCAGCGGCCCGAAACTGCCCGGTATGGAGAGTGGGCGACGGCTCGAAGCGAACCACCACGTCACCGTAGGTCTGCCACCCCTGATCTCGGATGTAATCGTCGAGGTGGCGGGAAAATGCCTTGACCGTGAGTTCACGATCGCCGGCGAGCTCGTCGTGGTCCGAGCTGTTGATGGTGATCACGTAGCTGTTGGGTGCCAGAAGGTGGCCGCCGTCGAGGGGCCGAACCAGATCCGACGCCTCCTGCTGGAGTGCCGCCTCCACCTCCGCGGGTACGACGCCTCCGCCGAACACGCGGGCGAAGACGTCGCCGACAGCGCCTTGGAGTTTCCGTTCGAAACGCTGAACGATGCCCATCGTGACCCCTCCTCTCACTGTGTTCTTCCACCGTGTGGTGCCTGCTGGGGAGCAGGCTGCGTCGGCCGCGTGTCATCACGAAGTCGCGCTGCCAGCATGATATACGGTGCGGCCGACGGAGACCGCGTGCCGCCGTCGCCCTCAGGGAGCTGAAGGCGGCGATTTTCGACCGCGGCAGGGTGCGTGTTAGTGTTCTCGCCGTCACCCGGGCGGGTGGCGGAATGGCAGACGCGCTGGCTTCAGGTGCCAGTGTCCTTCGGGACGTGGGGGTTCAAGTCCCCCTCCGCCCACCACACTGGCCGCAGCTGATTCGATCGCTGCGGCCAGTAGTTTTTTCCGGGCTCAATTGTCTTACAGGCGTGTAGTTCTCGGCCGATGTCGGCATCGGTATCGGAATGATGTCCGCAGGGTGGTCTCGGCAGCGCGAATTCGCTGGTGAACGCCGATAATAGGTTTACCTTATTTGCGGGGGCACCCAGGTACTGACTTATCGTTCGTAGTTGGATAGGCCTCATCACGGCCGAATCCGCCCCGACCTCACTTTTCTACCACGCGCCCACCCGCTCGTGCAGAGGAAAGCGTCGACGATCGACAGGTGCAGCTTCAACGGCGAGGACGCACCGCAGGCCGTTCGCGCAGCCGGTTACACCACACCGTCGCCGACGAGTATCAAGGCTGGACTTATCCGAAGGCTAGGTATGAAGCACACTCCGGGCCCGCAAGGCCTCTACGACCCCGCCAACGAACACGACTCCTGTGGTGTCGCGTTCGTGGTGGACATGCACGGTCGACGCAGTCGCGACATCGTCGAGAAGGCGATCACCGCTCTGGTCAACCTCGAGCACCGCGGTGCTGCCGGCTCCGAACCGAACACCGGTGACGGCGCGGGCATTCTGATCCAGGTTCCGGACGCGTTCTTCCGCGCCGTCGTAGATTTCGAGCTCCCCGCGCCCGGTGCCTACGCAACCGGTGTCGCGTTTCTGCCGCAGGGCCGCAGTGACGCAGCGCGGGCGTGCGAGGGTGTCGAGCGCATCGTCGAGAGCGAGGGCCTGACGGTCCTCGGGTGGCGTGAGGTTCCCACCGACGACTCCTCCCTCGGCGCACTGGCGCGCGACGCGATGCCGACCTTCCGTCAGTTGTTCCTCGCCGCTCCCGACGCCTCGATCACCGATCTGGACCTCGAGCGTCGTGCGTTCGTCATCCGCAAGCGGGTCGAGCACGAGCTGGGCGAAGAGGGCGCGGGCAAGGACGGCCCCGGCCGCGAAACCGTGTACTTCCCGTCGCTGTCCTCGCAGACGTTCGTCTACAAGGGCATGCTGACCACGCCTCAGCTCAAGGGCTTCTACCTCGACCTGCAGGACGAGCGCGTGGAAAGTGCACTCGGGCTTGTGCATTCGCGTTTCTCGACCAACACGTTCCCGTCGTGGCCGCTGGCGCACCCCTTCCGACGCGTCGCCCACAACGGCGAGATCAACACCGCCACCGGCAACGAGAACTGGATGCGTGCCCGCGAGGCGCTCATCACGTCCGACGTGTTCGGCGGTTCCGAGGCCCTCGAGAAGATCTTCCCCGTGGTCACCCACGGAGCAAGTGACACAGCACGATTCGACGAGGTCCTCGAGCTGCTGCACCTCGGTGGTCGCAGCCTGCCGCACGCCGTGCTCATGATGATTCCCGAGGCGTGGGAGCGGCACGAGTCGATGGACCCCGCACGTCGGGCGTTCTACAAGTACCACTCCTCACTGATGGAGCCCTGGGACGGACCGGCCTCGGTGTGCTTCACCGACGGCACCGTCATCGGAGCGGTCCTCGACCGCAACGGCCTGCGCCCGAGCCGGCTGTGGGTCACCGACGACGGCTTGGTCGTCATGGCGTCCGAGGTCGGCGTTCTCGACATCGACCCGTCCAAGGTCGTCCGCAAGGTTCGCCTGCAGCCCGGTCGGATGTTCCTCGTGGACACCGCGCAGGGCCGCATCGTCTCCGACGACGAGATCAAGGACGAGCTCGCCGCCGAGCATCCGTACCAGCAGTGGCTCGACGAGGGCCTGACCTCGATCGACGATCTCCCCGAGCGCCCGCACGTGCACATGCCGCACGATCGCGTGCTCATCCGTCAGCAGATCTTCGGGTACACCACCGAGGAACTGAACGTGCTGGTCTCGCCCATGGCGAAGGCCGGTGCCGAGGCCATCGGTTCGATGGGTACCGATACCCCGATCGCCGTGCTGTCGGCTCGGCCGCGGATGTTGTTCGACTACTTCTCGCAGCTGTTCGCGCAGGTCACCAACCCGCCGCTCGACGCGATCCGCGAAGAGATCGTCACCAGTCTCGGCGGCACCATCGGACCCGAGGGCGATCTGCTCAACCCGGGTGCCGACGGGTGCAAGCAGATCGTGCTGCCGCAGCCGATCCTGCACAACGACGACCTCGCCAAGCTCGTACACATCAACGACGAGGGCACTCAGGAAGAACTTCGCTCGGTGGTCGTGCGTGGTCTCTACCCGGTGTCCGAGGGCGGTGAAGGTCTGCGAAAGTCGTTGGAGGCCATCCGCGCTCAGGTTTCTGCGGCCATCTCCGGTGGCGCGCGGATCATCGTGCTCTCGGACCGCGAGTCGAGCGAGAAGCTCGCTCCGATCCCGTCGCTGCTGCTGACCTCCGCGGTGCACCATCACCTGGTGCGCGAGAAGACCCGCACCAAGGTGGGTCTGATCATCGAGGCCGGTGACGCCCGCGAGGTCCATCACATGGCGCTGCTCATCGGTTTCGGTGCGGCAGCGGTCAACCCGTACATGGCGTTCGAGTCGATCGAGGACATGATCGAGCGCGGTGCCCTCACCGACATCGAATTCGACAAGGCCGTCTCCAACTACATCAAGGCCGCGGGTAAGGGCGTGCTGAAGGTGATGTCCAAGATGGGCATCTCCACTCTCGCGTCGTACACCGGTGCTCAGCTGTTCCAGGTCATCGGCCTGTCGCAGGAACTGGTCGACGAGTACTTCACCGGGCTCAACAGTCATCTCGGCGGTATCGATCTCGACCAGGTCGCCGACGACGTCGCAGCGCGGCACGCGGTGGCGTACCTGGACAACCGTCAGGAGCGCGCGCACCGCGAGCTCGAGACCGGTGGCGAATACCAGTGGCGTCGGGAAGGGGAGTACCACCTCTTCAACCCGGACACGGTGTTCAAGCTGCAGCACTCCACCCGCACCGGTCAGTACGACGTCTTCAAGGAATACACGAAGATGGTCGACGACCAGTCCGAGCGTCTGGCATCCCTGCGCGGCCTGTTCCGCTTCAAGACCGAAGAGCGCCAAGCCATTTCGATCGACGAGGTCGAGCCGGCCAGCGAGATCGTCAAGCGGTTCTCCACGGGTGCGATGAGCTACGGGTCCATCTCGGCCGAGGCGCACGAGACCCTCGCCATCGCCATGAACCGACTCGGCGGACGTTCGAACTCCGGTGAGGGCGGCGAGGACGTCTCGCGATTCGAGCCGGACGAGAACGGTGACTGGCGACGCAGTGCCATCAAGCAGGTCGCGTCGGGACGTTTCGGCGTCACCTCGCACTACCTGACCAACTGCACCGACATCCAGATCAAGATGGCGCAGGGAGCCAAGCCCGGTGAGGGCGGCCAGCTTCCGGCGCACAAGGTGTATCCGTGGGTCGCCGAGGTTCGACACTCGACGCCCGGCGTCGGCCTGATCTCGCCGCCGCCGCACCACGACATCTACTCGATCGAGGATCTGGCGCAGCTGATCCACGACCTGAAGAACGCCAACCCGCAGGCCCGCATCCACGTGAAGCTGGTCTCCGAGGTCGGTGTCGGAACGGTCGCGGCCGGTGTGTCCAAGGCGCACGCCGACGTGGTGCTCATCTCGGGCCACGACGGTGGCACCGGCGCAACGCCGTTGACGTCGGTCAAGCATGCGGGTGGACCGTGGGAGCTCGGTCTGGCCGAGACCCAGCAGACGTTGTTGCTCAACGGTCTTCGCGATCGCATCGTCGTCCAGGTGGACGGTCAGCTCAAGACCGGCCGCGATGTCATGGTTGCCGCACTGCTCGGCGGTGAGGAGTTCGGCTTCGCCACAGCTCCACTCGTCGTCTCGGGCTGCATCATGATGCGCGTCTGCCACCTCGATACCTGCCCCGTCGGTGTCGCAACGCAGAACCCGTTGCTGCGCAAGCGTTTCGCGGGTAAGCCGGAGTTCGTCGAGAACTTCTTCATGTTCATCGCCGAAGAGGTGCGCGAGCTCATGGCCGAGCTCGGCTTCCGCACACTCGACGAGGCCGTCGGCCAGGTGGGTCTGCTCGACACCACCGCGGCCAAGGAACACTGGAAGGCGTCCAAGCTGGATCTGTCGCCGATCCTCGAAGAGGTCGAGTCGGCTTTCATGAACCAGAACCTGTACAACACGGGGGTCCAGGATCACGGACTCGACAAGGCACTCGACCAGCAGCTCATCTCGGCCAGCCGCAACGCGCTGGACAAGGGCGAGAAGGTCGCGTTCGAGTCCAAGATCACCAACGTCAACCGCACCGTCGGCACGATGCTCGGGCACGAGGTCACCAAGGCCTACGGCGGCGTCGGACTCCCGGACGACACCATCGACATCACGTTCACCGGCTCGGCCGGCAACAGTTTCGGTGCATTCGTCCCGTCCGGAATGACACTCCGACTGAACGGCGACGCCAACGACTTCGTCGGTAAGGGACTCTCCGGTGGACATCTCGTGCTGCGGCCGTCGTTGAACGCTCCGAAGGGATTCGTCGCCGAGGACAACATCATCGGTGGCAACGTGTTCCTGTTCGGTGCCACCAGCGGTGAGGCGCTCATCCGCGGGGTCGTCGGCGAGCGGTTCGCGGTTCGCAACTCCGGCGCGGAAGCCGTCGTCGAAGGCGTCGGCGACCACGGGTGCGAGTACATGACCGGCGGCAAGGTCGTCATTCTCGGCACGACGGGCCGGAACTTCGGTGCAGGCATGTCCGGCGGCGTTGCGTTCGTCTTCGACCCGGACAAGACGTTCGAGGCCAATCTCAACACCGAGTTGGTCGACATCGAGGAGCTCGAAGGTGACGAGTTCACCTGGCTGAAGGACATCGTCACCCGTCATCAGGAGCAGACCGGCTCCGAGGTGGCCGAGCGGATCCTCGCGGACTGGTCACAACAGGTGAACCACTTCGTGAAGGTCATGCCTCGCGATTACAAGAAGGTACTGCTGGCCATCTCCGAAGCCGAGAAGAACGGCGCGGACGTGGACGAAGCGATCATGGAGGCAGCTCGTGGGTGACCCACAGGGATTTTTGAAGAACACGGTTCGCGAGGTACCCAAGCGGCGGCCCGTCGACCTGCGCCTGATGGACTGGAAAGAGGTCTACGAGGACTTCTCGAAGGACACGCTGCGCACCCAGGCAAGTCGGTGCATGGACTGTGGTATTCCGTTCTGCCACAACGGCTGCCCGCTCGGGAACCTGATTCCCGAGTGGAACGACCTGGTGTTCAAGGACCGCTGGCGCGACAGCATCGATCGACTGCACGCCACCAACAACTTCCCGGAATTCACCGGGCGGTTGTGCCCGGCCCCGTGCGAGGCGGCCTGTGTCCTGGGCATCAACCAGGATCCGGTCACGATCAAGCAGGTCGAGGTCGAGATCATCGACAAGGCCTTCGAAGAGGGTTGGGTCACGCCGGTCTATCCGACGCACCTGACCGGTAGGACCGTCGCCGTCGTCGGCTCCGGACCCGCGGGACTTGCTGCAGCGCAGCAGCTGACCCGCGCCGGACATACCGTCACGGTGTTCGAGCGTGCCGATCGGATCGGTGGATTGCTGCGCTACGGCATCCCCGAGTTCAAGATGGAGAAGCGCCACATCGATCGACGGCTGGCGCAGATGGAGGCCGAGGGCACCGTCTTCCGCACCGGAGTCGATGTCGGCGTGGACATCTCGGCCGACGAACTGCGCGAGCAGTTCGACGCCGTCGTCCTCTCCGGCGGTGCCACCGCCTGGCGCGACCTGCCCATCGAGGGCCGCGAGCTCGATGGCATCTACCAGGCCATGGAGTTCCTGCCGCACGCCAATCGCGTCCAGCAGGGCGACTTCGCTGCACCGCCCGTCAGTGCCGAGGGCAAGAAGGTCGTCATCATCGGCGGCGGCGACACCGGGGCCGACTGCCTGGGCACCTCGCACCGTCAGGGTGCCGAGAGCGTCCACCAGTTCGAGATCATGGCCCGGCCGCCCGAGGAGCGTGCGACGTCCACCCCGTGGCCGACGTACCCGCTGATGTACCGGGTGGCGTCCGCACACGAGGAGGGCGGCGAACGCGTCTTCTCCGTCAACACCGAGCGTTTCGTCGGCGAAGACGGCAAGGTCACCGCGCTCGAAGCCTGTGAGGTCGAGTTCAAGGCAGGCAAGTTCGAGAAGGTCGAGGGCAGCGAGTTCACCCTCGAGGCCGATCTGGTTCTGCTCGCCATGGGATTCGTCGGACCCGACAAGGGCGGCCTGCTGACCGACCTGGGTGTCGACTTCAATCAGCGCGGCAACGTGGAGCGCACCAACGAGTGGGTCACCAACGTCCCCGGCGTGTTCGTCGCCGGAGACATGGGTCGCGGCCAGTCGCTCATCGTGTGGGCCATCGCCGAGGGCCGCTCCTGCGCGGCCGCCGTCGACACCTTCCTGCAGGGAGAAACGGCACTGCCGTCGCCGATCGTGCCGACCCAGGCACCGCAGCGGTAAATCGCTTTTCTTCACCGAGCTCGAAGTTATGGATGGATTACGGTTCGATCCCGTCCATAACTTCGAGCTCGGCTGCGTTTCATGACCTCGCCCACGCGGTTACGTCCGTTAACCATGTGGGCATCTGATGGTCACAGGCCGCTGTCATTGTGGTGATCGAACAGAAGAAGCGTTCGATCACCCAGTGAGGCCCCCTCCCCATGAGTGTCAAGAAGATCTGCGCCGGTATCGGCGTCGCAGCAGCGGTTGCGTCGGGCATCGTCGTCGGAGCGGCATCGCCCGCCGCCGCCGATCCGGCCGATTGCCCGACGATGTATGTCGTCGCCATTCCGGGCACCTGGGAGACCAGCTCGGGCGCGGCACCGAAGCCGGGGATGCTCACCGACGTCACCGATCGTCTCGGTAGCGATATCCGCACCGACTACGTCTCGTATCCCGCTACCGCGTTCCCGTGGGAGGGCGAGGTGTACGGGCAGTCCCGCGCTGCGGCCGTCGCCAACGCGGGCGGAATGTTGAAAGCCATGGCAGATCGTTGTGGCACAACGAAACTCGGCATCATCGGCTACAGCCAGGGCGCCGACGCGGCCGGCGATCTCGCCGCCGCCATCGGCACCGGAGTCGGCGTGGTGCCCGCGGACAGGGTGGTGGCAGTGGGCTTGATCTCCGACCCGAAGCGCTCCGATACCGATGCTCTGGTGGGGCCGGCCGTGGTCGGAACCGGTGTCGGCGGACCGCGGGTCGGCGGATTCGGCTATGTCAGCCCCGTGGTGCGGACGTTCTGTGCCGTCGGCGATCTGTACTGCTCGACGCCCAAGGACGACTACGTCGCGCGGTTGGCCGGCTTCTTGGCCGTCTCGTCCAACCCCGCGCCCGACGTCGCCGACCAGTACTCGCAGGAAGCGCAGTCCCTGATCTCCGATCTCGCAGCAGCCGGTGGGTTGCCGGTGCTGCAGGGCCAGCTCTCGGACCAGGCCAACGAACAGCGCCGCCGGGAGATCGAGGCGTTCTACCGTTCCGGAATTCACCAGGAGTACCAGAGCTACGACGTCGAGAACGGCCGGTCCGCGACGCGATGGTTGGCGCGCTACCTCGCCGACGCGGTCTGACGGCGGAGCAGCACGAAGACCGCCACCGCACTGACGGCCATCAGACCGGCGCTCCAGCCGGCCGCGAGATTGAAGCCGTCGATGAACGACGAGTTGGCAACGGCGGTCAGTTGCGAGCCGAACGGTTCCGGTAGGTAGTCGGCGACGGCGATGGCACCGCCGATGGTTTCTCTGGCGGGGTCGGCTATCTCGGAAGGCGTCCCCACCGGGATGACGTCCTCCATACGGTGGCGGTAGACGGTGCTGCCGATCGTGCCGAGGATCGCGATGCCGACGGCCCCGCCCAATTCGGCTCCGGTCTCGGACAACGCCGATGCGGCACCGGCCTTTTCGGGAGCCGCGGCGGTGAGCACGATGTCGGAATTGAGCGTCGACGCTGCGCCGATACCGAAGGTCAACACGGCCATGCCGGTGAGCAGCAGCGGTAGCCCCGAGTCGGCGTTCACGAATACCATTGCCGTGCAACCGATGGCGATGGCCAACAGTCCGCCGGCGATGATCGTGCCCGTCCGGATCACCTTGCTCAGAGTCGGCGCGAGCACGGCACCGGCCGCGGCGGTGACGGCGGGAACGAGCAGCCACAGACCGGCTTCGAGCGGCCCGAGCCCGACGACGAGCTGTAGGTACTGAGACGCGAAGAGGCTGAATCCGGTCATGGCGAAGATGACCAGGAACTGCACCACGACCGCTGCGCTGAAGGCTCGTTCGGCGAAGAGCGTGACGTCGATCAGCGGGTTCGCGGCCCTGCGCTGCCGGAGGACGAACACCGTGCCCAGTGCCAGACCGGCGAGCGCGCTGACGCCCGCGGCGGTGTCGATTCCCTCCTGTGCGCCGTGCTTGATGGCGAAGACGATGGAGAGCATGGATGAGATCGCGAGGACCACGCTGATCGGGTCGAATCTGCCGGGGTCGGCGTCCTTGAACTCGGGCACCAGCAGTGGGGCAGCGACGAAGAGCACGACCATGATCGGGATGTTGATCAAGAACACCGAACCCCACCAGAAGTGTTCGAGCAGAACACCTCCGATGACGGGCCCCACCGCAGCTCCGCCCGCGAAACCGGCGGTCCACAGACCGATGGCCTCCTTGCGTTGAGCGGGATCGTGAAACATGTTGCGTATCAAAGAGAGTGTGCTCGGCGCGATGGTGGCTCCACCGATCCCCAGGAGAGCGCGTGCGGCGAGCAGCATTTCGGGGGAGGTGGAGAACGTTGCGGCGAGTGACGCGGCACCGAACACGACGGCGCCGATCATGAGCAGGGTGCGTCGGCCGATGCGATCGCCGAGCGAGCCCATGGTGATGAGGAGGCCGGCAAGCAGGAATCCGTAGATGTCGAGGATCCACAGCGTCTGGTTGCCGGTGGGTTCGAGATCGGCCGACATGAACGGCAGGGCGAGGTACAGCACCGACATGTCCATCGACACGACGAGAATCGGCACCACCAGCACTGCGAGGCCGAGCCAATCCTTCCTGGTGGCGCGTTGGTCGGTTGCCGTCTGGCTCACTGTGACTTCCCTTCCCGATTCGACACCTCAGCTTAGGTGGGTCGGGAGTACGTTCGGTGAGGAAATGTGTGTCTCGCCGAACGAAGGAAACAACACCTCATGGCCAACGATCTGAAGGTCGTCGCGACGATCATCGCCAAGCCGGATGCCGTCGACGCCGTGCGCGACGGCCTGACGGCCCTCGTCGCCGAATCACGGAAGGAAGACGGGAACGTCTCCTACGAGCTGTTCGAGTCTGCGGTGGAGGCGGGCACGTTCGTCACCATCGAGGTGTGGAAGTCGCAGGAGGACCTCGACGGTCACATGCAGACCCCGCACCTGCAGCAGGCGCTAAGCGAGTTCGGTGCCCATCTCGCGGCTCCGCCCGCCATCCATCCGCTCCGACCCGTCGGCTGAGTCACGTCGCGCGCTCGCGTACACCAGCGCCGAGACGGCCAGCAGGGCCACCGTCGCCGCGATCGCGAGCCAGCCGGTCCCGCTCATCTCGCCCGACGCGATGATGCGGGCACCGGCGGCGGTGTAGCTCATCGGCATGAACGCCGCCAGATCGCCCCAGATCGGTGCCGTCGACGCGTAGGCAAATCCGCAGACGACGACCTGCACCACGAGGGCGACGACGTTGACGATCTGCCCGACGACGGCACCGAGCACCCGTTGAATTGCTCCCGCTGCAGCGAGGTAGGCCGCGGCGGAGACGATCAGGAATGCGCCTGCACCGAGCACGGGCCCGAGAGCGGCATCGGTGGCGAAGGCGAACGCGACCGCGGCGCTGACGCCCACGGCGGCGACGGCGGCAACCACCGAGAGCACCCGTGGGCTGCTGTCCTTGCCGAGGACGCGCACGAGGCTGACGCATCCGAGAGCGCCGAGTGCCACGAGGGCGGCGATCAGGTACGGGGTGGCACCGGTGCCGGTGGTCGTGGACGTGGCTGCGACGTTCTGGTCGGAGGTGGCGTCGTCGGTGGCGGCCGTGGTGCCCGGCGGGAGTGCCGCGGAGGCGTCGCGCACGTTGGTGGCGATGCCGTTGACGATCCCCTCGACCGGCTCGACCGACGTCACGAGCTGATCGGTGCCGGCCTTGAGCTGCTGGCCACCGTCGTCGAGCTGGCCGAGTCCGTCACGCAACTGGACCGTGGCGTCGCCGAGCTGTGCGGTGGCACCGAGGAACTGACTGTTGGGGTCGTTGAGCTCGGTCGACAGCTGCTGAGCACCGCCCTTGAGGGTCTGCAGCTGAGCGAGGGTGTCGGGACCGAACGCCTGAGTGTTGAGGTTGTCGATCACTCCGCGGATCTCGCTGGAAATCGCGTCGGATCCCGGATGCGGGAAGCGATCGACCGTGTCTGCTGTGGCGGCCAGCTTTGCGGTGAAGTCGGCCTGCAGCGCGCCGAAGCCGGCGAGCTGGTCGACGACCTGGTCGACGCCACCGCTGATCTGCGACGCACCGTCCCCGAGCTGACCGATGCCGTCGCGGTACTGCCCGAACCCGTCGGCGAGCTGGATGGTTCCGTCGTGAGCCTGGGTGATGCCGTCGGCGAGCTGGCCGACGCCGTCGTTGAGCTGCGTTCCGCCTGCGGTCAGCTGACCGATGCCGCTGGAGAGAAACGTGATGGGCAGCGAGGCGCTGTTGAGGCTGCTCCTGGCCTTGGACAGGGGATCGGCCGTCTGCTGCTGAGGTGAGGGTGCCTGCTCGGTCCCGGCGGCGACGGTGGTGGTTTCAGCGGATTCGCCGCCGAGGTCGTAGCCGGTGCCGAGTGCGAATGCACCCACTGCCACCAGAGGGATCGCCAGTGCAGTGAGTGCAACGGCAGGACGTCGGAAGATACGCAATTCACCCATGATGAGTTCGAGGCTAACTGCCAGGTGCGGCTCCGCCTACCACTCGACCACCGTCGACGCCACGTTTCCTGCCTGTGAGCTGGGACTTTAAGAGCTTTCTGTGGATTGCCGGTTGCGGGGCAACAGGTCCCAGACGTGCTCGGTTTCGTTCACCGAGGAGACCGACCTCGCGCCGCTGCGCGAGAACAGCACCCGCGTCACCGAGCAGTAGTCGATGGGGAAGCCGAGCACCTTCGGGGTCTGCAGAATGTCCTGCAGGAGGATGTTGACAACGCCGCCGTGAGCGAAGAGCGCGACGGTGTCGGTGTGCGCGGCGGCCGAGACGATGTCGGCCACCCCGGCCAGAACGCGGCTACGAAACGCCTGCTCGTCGACCTGTTCGGGGAGATGCCCGGCCTTGATGCGGTCGAATGCGTCGCGGAATTCGATCTTGGCCGACTCGATCGGCACGTACCCGCCGAAGTCGCGGTCGTATTCGGTCACGCGATCGTCGGGTTCGACCGTGAGGCCGAGCCGGTCGGCCAGTGGCTGTGCCGTCTGGACGGCGCGGAGCTGGGAACTCGACACGACTCGAGAAATCGGGAACCGAGCCACGGCACCTGGCACCCGCAGGGATTGTTCGACGCCGAGTTCGGCGAGAGCGGGATCGGCGGAGGTCTCCGACCGTTGTGGCAGTGCGTGCCGAACCAGAACCAGTTGCATCGACTCACCTAATCACGAGTGTTCGGCCGCTGCGCAGCACCATCGATTTGAAGGCCGTCACCTGACGAGGCCATTCGGCCTGTGGATTCCACACCATGCCGATGCGTCGACTGGCCGCGGGTTGGGTGAGCCCGATGTCGACGGTTCCGCCCTCGCCGGCGTGCGCGCGGATCCGGGGCAGGATGGCGATGCCGAGACCGGCCCCGACGAGCCCGCGCACCGTGTGGGTGTCCTGCCCCTCGAATGCGATACGCGGGGTGAAACCGGCCTCCGCCCACAACTCGTCGCAGATCGACCGCATCCCGAAGCCGTGGCCCATCGCGATGTAGCTCTCGTCGGCCGTGTCGGCCAGGTCGACCGATCTGCGTGCGGCGAGGCGATGATCGGCCGGAACCACCAGCATCAGTCTCTCGTCGTAGAGCTGGAACGAGTTCGCGTCGGTGTGCTCGGTGCTGAGGGAGACGAACGCCAGGTCCGATGCGCCGTCTGCCAGGCGGTCCAGGCAGCGTGCGCGTGCGCCCTGATCCAGATCGAAGGTGACGGCCGGATGATCGACGCGGAACTGTCTGATCAGCGCAGGTACGACGTCCTCGCCCAGGGTGTTCTGAAACGCCACCGCGATGCGGCCGCGGGCTCGGGCGTCCTGCTCGGTCAATGCGTCGATTCCGGCGTCGATGTCGCTCAACGCCCGCTGCAGGTAGGGAATCAACACTCGGCCGGTGCTGGTGAGCACGATGCCGCGGCCGCGTCGTTCGACGATGTCGACGCCGAGGATCGCCGAGGCGCGGGCCACCTGCCGGCTGACGGTGGGCTGTGGGATGCCCAGGACGTGCGCGGCGTCGGTGATGTGCTCGGTGTCGGCCACCGCGACGAGGGTCGGCAGCAGCGGTAGCAATTCGATCGCTTCGCGACGCATGTCCGAATCATATCGCTGCCGTATTGGATTGCCCGGGTCTCATGCATTGGACGAATACCGTGAGCGCTTCTAACGTAATCCGCATGACTACGACCGAGTCCGGCGTCCTGGGATGGGAGGGACACCCCAGGGGATCGCGCGAATACCGTCGGCTCGTGTTGGCGTTGCTGTTCGCCGGAGTCGCGACGTTCGCTCAGCTGTACTCGGTGCAGGGAATCCTGCCGCTCATCGCCGCCAATCTCGACATCACTCCGTCGCAGTCCTCGCTCGCGGTCGGGCTCGCGACGGTCGGTGTCGCGGTCTCCGTGATTCCGTGGTCGGTGGCGGCAGACCGGATCGGTCGAGTCCGGGCCATGACGGCATCGGTCCTCACCGCGACGACGCTGGGACTGTTGGTGCCGCTGGCACCGTCGCTCGAGGTGTTGCTCGGCGTGCGATTGCTCGAAGGTGCGGCGCTGGGCGGTCTTCCGGCCATTGCGATCGCATACCTCAGCGAAGAAGTGCATCGCAATCACACCGCGTTGGCAGCGGCGACCTACGTGTCCGGTACGACGCTCGGCGGTCTGCTTGGCCGCATCGTCGCGGGACCTGTTGCGGAATACACCAACTGGCGCATCGGTACGTTGACCGTGTCACTGATCGCGGCAATCGCCGCCGCGCTGTTCGTGTGGCTCGCTCCTCGGCCGCGAACGACGCTTGTGCACAGCCACATTCGCGACCTACCGAAACGGCTGTGGGTGAATCTTCGCGAACCGGGAATGCTGGCCCTGTACGGCCAGGGTTTCCTGTTGATGGGCGGCTTCGTCGCGATCTACAACTTCCTCGGATTCCGTTTGGAGGCCGTGCCTTTCGGGCTACCGCAGTCCTTGATCAGCCTGATCTTCGTGGCGTACCTCAGCGGTACGCTGTCCTCACGGGTGGCGGGCAAGCTCGCGACGAAGCACGGCAGGTCGGCAGTACTCGCCGGATCCACTGCGACGATGATCGTCGGAGTGGCCCTGACGATGGCGTCGAACCTCGTCGTCATTCTGACCGGCCTGGTGATCCTGACCATGGGTTTCTTTGCCGCCCACGCCATTGCGTCGGGGTGGACCGGCCAACGCGCCGTGCACGGTCGTGCACAGGCCACCTCGCTGTACAACCTCTTCTACTACGGCGGATCGTCCATCGTCGGTTGGATCGGCGGCGTCGTGTTCCAGTCCCTGGGATGGAACGCATTGGCGCTCTTCGTCATTGCACTGGCACTGATCGCAGGCGTCTGGGCCGCGTGCCTGAACGGTCGATTGGCGCAGCCTGTATCAGTAGGTTGAAGTATTCGCGGCAGCGATCGCAAAGAGAACGATCGCGCCCACGATGACGATGACGAACAGCGCGATCGAGACATAGCCGACGATCAGGCCCGCCGTCGCCAACCCGGATCCGCCTTCGCCCGTGCGCCTGATCTGGCCTCGCGAAATGTGGCCACACACCACAGCACACACCGACGCGATCAACGGAATGAACGTCAGACCCAGAATCGCCAATACGAGCGAGACAACCGCCAAGGTGTTGGTGGTCGGCGGGGTCTGATACCCGCCGGCATAGGGCGCATAGCCGTACTGGGGGTTGGGATACTGGGGGTTGGGTTGCTGGGTGTTCTGGTACGGCGGGTACTGCTGCTGTCCAGGATCCGGCTCATCACCCTCGGACTTGTCGAACGGACCGAAATTGCCCTGCGGATAGCCCATTGCGGGAGTCTTGCACCTCGAAACCGTCGCCGCAACAGCACTCGACCGTGGGCTATGTCCCGAGCTTGCCCCAGCCCACATACGCATCGACGGTCACGAACCCGGTCACCCGAGGCTGATCCCGAACCGGATACGGATTGCCGGTGTAATGCGTCGAAATGCGATCGATGTCCACCAGCTCCGGGTCGTCCTGGAGCTCGATCGAACCGTGCACTGTGATGTGGGTGTACCAACTGGCGTCGTCCAACACCGAAATCGAGACCTTCGGATTGGCCCTGATGTGCTCGAGACGCTTACGAGACGCGTCGAAATTGAGCACGACCTTCCCGTCCTCCCATAGATACCACGTGGGCGCGGTGATCGGCGTTCCATCGGCACGAACCACAGCCATGACTGCGGGATTCGCTTTCGTCAACATCTCAACAGCAGCATCGGGCAACGGGGGCTTCGGCATAGGACAACACTACGACCCCACCCGTCCATAATCCGACAAAATTCGCCCACAGTGCCCGCCCGAGTCCACTCGATGTGCCATTGACTGCCGAAAAGGCCACTGAATGTCACATCGAGTGCACTGGGGATCCGGGTGCACTCGGAAGGTCGAGTGCATTGGACGTAATTCGGCGACTACAGGTTGGGCAGTTTGACTACCTGTCCGGCGTAGGAGAGTCCGGCACCGAAGGCGAGCAGCAGAGCGGTGTCTCCTGCTTTTGCTTTGCCGGTACGCAGGAGCTCCTCCATGGCCAAGGGGATCGAGGCTGCCGAGGTGTTGCCGGTTTCGGCGATGTCGTTGGCGACCGGGGTGCCGTCGGACAGGTTCAGGCTCTTGGCCAGCAGTTCGGTGATGCGGCTGTTGGCTTGGTGGGGGATGAAGGCGTGCAGTTCGTCGGTCTTGATGCCGGCGACGTCGAGGACTCGCTGCGCGGCCTTGCCCATTTCGAATGCGGCCCAGCGGAAGACAGAGATTCCGTTCATCCGGATCCAGGGTCGCTCCAGGCCTTCTTCGGTGATGTAGTCGTACCAGTCGGTTGTCTGAACGATGGCGTCGGATTGTGAGCCGTCGGAGCCCCAGACGGCGGGTCCGATCTCGGTTTCGTCGCTCTGCCCGACGACCACGGCACCTGCGCCGTCGGCGAAGATGAAGCGTGTGGTGCGGTCGTAGGGGTCGGTGGTGACGCTGAGCTGTTCTGCGCCGATGACGAGGACGTACTTGGAGGTTCCGGCCTTGACCAGGTCGGATGCGACGGCGAGGGAGTAGCAGAATCCTGCGCAGCCGGCGCAGATGTCGAATGCTGCTGGGCCCTTGGTGCCGAGTCCGTGCGCTACTTTCGCGGCTGCTTGGGGTGTGAGTTCGAGATGTGTCGAGGTGGCGACGATGACGGTGTCGACCTGATCGGCGGTGATTCCGCTGGCCTCGAGGGCTTTGCGTCCTGCGGAGATGGACATCTCCACGACGTTTTCCTTGGGATCTGCGAAGCGCCGGTTCTTGATTCCCGAACGCGTTTGGATCCACTCGTCACTCGAGTCGATGAATTCACAGATCTCGTCGTTGGTCACGACTCTCTCGGGGCGGTGAACGCCGAGTCCGAGTAGTTTCGACTGTCGTCCCTGCGTCGTGCTGATCGCACCCATCTTCAATTTCCTCTCGTGCTACCGCGCCATCGCCGAGCTTCGGCTCGGGTCTTGGGCTACGGGCTCGGTGACACACGTTACGTGCGCCGCCTCGAGGGGTTCACACCAGTTCGGTGATGAGGGCTGCGACCTCGGCGGGTTTGTCGATCATGGCGTGGTGATGGGCGGGCATGACGACGGTGAACTCGGCACGCAGATACGCGGCGAGCCTGCGTTGAGTCTTGATCCATCTCTTGCCCCACGGGGATGGCCGTCCGGTGTGGGCTGCGGCGACGATGACCGGAACAAGGAGTGGCACACGCTTCCGAAGTCTGTTCAGTTCGACCGCGAGGTCGGGGTAGACAACATCTTCCACGAGTGCAGCTGTGAGGTAGGCGGGCCTGCGGTAGATGTCGTCCACCCAATCGAACGTCTCCTGCGGTGTGCCGTCGGGCGGTGTCGCCTGGTTGAGGACGCGGCGCACCCGCGGACCGACCAGCTTCTGCACGCCGCTCTTGCTGAGCACGGTTGCGATCAGGTGTGCAACCTCGACGCGCACGACAGTCGGGATGAAGCGTCGGGGGTCGGATTCTGCACTGGAATCGAGCAAGAGAATCCCGCGGATGCGCGACGGGTACAGCCGGGCGACGGCTTCGGCATAGAAGCCGGCAATCGAATGACCTACGACGACGGCAGGCTCCGCGACTCCGAGTGCGTCCAGGACGCCGACGATCCTGTCGGCCTCCCCGCGGACGGTGGGCGTGGCACCGTCGGGCAGGGGGTCGCTGAGTCCGAAGCCGGGGCGGTCGAGCACGACCACGTGATGGTGGGCGCTCAGGATGTCGACGGTGTCGTTCCAGTCGAACCAATTGCTGCCGAGGCCCCCGCACAGAACGACTGTGGGGCCTGTCCCGCGCACCAACAGGTGCAGACGTTGTCCGTCCACCTCGACGTACCGACCGGGAGAATGTTTCACGGGAAACAACGCACCGCGTTCGGTTCGATCCGCGTTGTCCATGTCTGGTTCCCCGTCACGCTTTGCCGACCTGTTGACTGTTTCACGCTCCAGTTTCCATCATCTTCCCTGTTTTGCACACCCGGTCGCGTGAACGGGCTTCGGGGGAAGGTCATTGACGCGGTTTGGCCAGGGGAAAGGCGAGTGTCTCGCGAATGCTGCCACCCGTGATGAGCATGACCACTCGGTCGACGCCCATGCCCAGACCGCCGGTCGGCGGCATTCCGTGCTCGAGGGCTTGCAGGAAGTCCTCGTCCAAGCTCATCGCTTCTTCGTCGCCGCCGGCCGCCAACAGCGACTGTTCGGTGAGGCGCTGCCGCTGATCGACAGGGTCGGTCAGCTCGCTGTACGCGGTACCCAGCTCCACGCCCCACGCGACGAGATCCCACTTCTCCGCGACGCCCGGGATGCTCCGATGCGGCCTCGTCAACGGCGACATCGACGTCGGGAAGTCCTTGTAGAAGGTGGGGAACTCGGTGTAGTCCTCGACGAGGTGCTCGTACATGCCCTGCGCGACGGCCCCTACATCCCAGGTCTTCTCGTACGGAATGTCGTTCTCGTCGCACAGTCGTCGTAGCTCCTCGAGGGGGGTCGACGGCTCGACCGGAACACCCAACTTCTCGGCGACGGCACCGTGCAGAGTCTTGACGGGCCATTCGCCGGAGATGTCGATCTCGATCATCTCCCCGTTCGGACCGTCGGGACGCAGGATGATCTCCCGTCCGTGTGCAGCGACGGCAGCTCGCTGAATCAACTCGCGGCACAGCACCATTGCGCGTTCGTAGTCGCTGTGGGCTTCGTATGCCTCGAGGATCGTGAACTCGGGATTGTGTTTGAAGTCCGCTCCTTCGTTGCGGAACACACGCCCGATCTCGAACACCTTCTCCATGCCGCCGACGCACAGGCGCTTGAGATAGAGCTCCGGGGCGATACGCAGGTAGAGATCGAGATTGTAGGCATTGATGTGGGTGACGAAGGGCGCTGCGTTCGCACCGCCGTGCACCTGCTGGAGGATCGGTGTCTCGACTTCCATGTAGCCGCGATCGCTCAGTGAATCACGAAGCGACTTCACCACATTCGAGCGTGCAATCATCAGAGCACGAGCATCCCGATTGATCGCCAGGTCCACGTACCGCTGCCGCACCCGCGCTTCCGGGTCGGTCAGGCCGCGGTACTTGTCAGGCAGAGGATGCAAGCACTTGGCGTTCATTCGCCACTCGGTGGCCAGCAGAGACAACTCACCACGCCTGCTGTATCCGATGGTTCCGCTGACCTCGATGAGGTCACCCAGGTCGAAGTCGGCATCGAATTCCTCGATTCGGTCGCCGACCCGTTCGCGGTCGAACAGCACCTGGATATCGGACGACCAATCCCGGATGACGGCGAAGGACACGCTGCCGTAATCGCGTATGCGCAGAATGCGTCCGGCGATCCGCACCGTAGTGCCCTGAGGCGAGGCCACCGCCGCCTCCACCGTGTGCGTCGGAGGATAGGCGACGGGATAGCCCTCGGTGCCCTCGCGCTCGAGGCGATCGAGTTTCGACATGCGCACGCGCACCTGGTCGGGACGCTTACGGCCCGGTGTCGGCTCGTCTACGACGCTGTCGGGGCCGCTGCCGTCGGGATGAATGTCGTCCGCGTCGGCGAGAGCCGCAGGCACTGCCTCATGGGATCCGGTGTGCTTCGATGCGCGCCGGAAGGTCGGGAGAGTCAGGAAGCCTTCGGCGATGGCCGACGCGACGCCGACCTTGGGCAACACCCGATTCTCGGCGAAGCACAGGTAGCGCGGCTCCCACTCCGGAAGGTACTTCACGTTCGAGCGATACAGTGCCTCGAGCTGCCACCACCGGGAGAAGAACACCAGCAGGCCGCGCCAGATTCGCAACACCGGCCCGGCCCCGATGCGGCTGCCCTCCTCGAACGCGGCGCGGAACACCGCGAAGTTCAACGAGATCTTGCTGACGCCGAAATGATCTGCGCCGGTAGCGAGCTCGGTCACCATCAGCTCGATCACCCCGTTGGGCGACGCCGGATCACGACGCATCAAATCCAGCGACGCACCGGTACGACCCCACGGAACCAGCGAGAGGACGCCGATCACCTTCTCGCTCTGAACCGCCTGCACCAGAAGGCAATCGCCGTCGAGCGGGTCACCCAACCGGCCCAACGCCATCGAGAAACCGCGCTCGGTCTCGGTATCGCGCCACGCATCGGCACAGGCAATGATCCCTGCCATCTCCTCCGACGAAATGTCGCGATGACGACGCACGGTGACCACGACACCCGCCTTGCGAGCCCGGGTCACCGCCTGACGCACGGGGCGCATCTCGCGTCCATTGAGGTTGAAGTCTTTGGTTCTGAGGATTGCTTCGTCGCCGAGTTCGAGGACGCTGAGGCCGGCCCGTTTGTACGCGGTGGCCCCGATTTCACTGGCCCCCATGACAGCTGGGGTCCAACCGTACTTCTCTGCCAGGTCCAGCCATTCGGAGATCGCATGTGGCCAGGCCTCGGGATTGCCGATCGGGTCCCCGCTCGCCAGACACACCCCCACCTCGACGCGATACGTCACCGCCGCCTTGCCGCTGGTGGCGAAGATGACGCCCTTGTCGCGGCGAGTGGCGAAGTAGCCGAGCGAATCGTCGGTGCCCCACTTGCCCAGCAGGCCACGCAGAGCGGACTCGTCACGACCGGTGAGCGCGTTGCTGGAACGCTGAGACCGAAACAACGTGATGACGGCTCCCAGCAACGCCAGCGCTCCGAACAGACCCAACGCCGTGTTGACGATGCCGTTCGGCCGGCCGTCGAACTGCTCGTTGTCCACCGTCGCCAACGCCGTCACGCGATTGAACGCCCACAGAAACGTCTGACTCTCCGGCAGCGACCCGGGGAACAATGCCACCAGAGCCCACCCGACGATCGTCCCGACGGCAGCGCCCAGCACCAGGACACCGAGCGCCTTCCACACCGCACCGCGACGCACCCGTGTGTAGAACTCCTTGCGTGCGGCGATCAACAACCCCGTCACGACGATGTGGACAGCCAGCGCGATCCACGAATTGATGTCCTTCTCCGTGATGCCCTCGACGACATTGGTGATCGCCGTCAACACCAGATAAATCGTCAGCAACCACCAGGCAATGCGCTTACGACTCGCCAACGCCGCCGCCAACAACCCGACAACCAGAGCCCACGACAGACTCGTATCGGGCGCATCGAAGTAATAGTTGTCCACATACTCGCGAGGAACGTGAACCAGGAAGCGAAGAGTCGGCGACAGACTCCACAGAAACAACAGCACCGCAAACACGCCGAGCACCAACCCCGCGATATGCGGCACCTCACTCAACCGACCGCGCGCGGGTGGCACGAACGACCGCGGAGCGTTGGAACCGAACCGTTCCGAGGGAATTGCTGTCGCCGTCATATCTCACTCCCGAAGTCAGAATGCACCTGCAAGTAAACGGTATCCTCGCCGACCCCGAGTCAGTTGCCCATTGCCCGCACCCCCGCCCACTCAATGTGACTGTGAGTATGAATGTGTCCGGTGATACTGGATATCTGCGGTGGGTTGGGGCCTGACTCTCAATGTGACCGACGCCCGGTGGGCTGTCCTTCGAACGATGTGTCGGTACCCGACCCGC